>CAMWJQ010000039.1 GCA_947174615.1 uncultured Lachnospiraceae bacterium | reverse complement strand
ACTTTATCTTTTTGAAAAAATTTACAAATTTTATAAAAAAATCTTTAATTTTTTGAATGATATTCAGCTTCTTTACAGTGCTGTCTTTCTCTGGATCAGGCTGTATTGCTGCCACATTGGAATCATCATCCCAGTCAACTTCAAATTGTTCATATTCTTTGGCAGAATCTTCTTCAGAACCCCAATATTTATTGCAGTCCTCATCTGAGGACGCTGCCTGAATTTCGCCTGTAGGTTTTTCCTTAGTTTTTGTTGACTTCGCTTTTTTATTCCTGAGCGTATCAAAAAAAGGGATGCCAAAAATCTTTAAAACAAGATGCAGCTCCTGTCCATTCTGATAAGCTCCCATCACAGACACAATATGAAGAAGCCATGATACGCGCAATGTTGTCATAAATGTGTCATTCTGATCACTGCCACTGCCACGATACCGCACCGGCACAAACAAGACCAGCAATAATAAAAGTATAATAAGTCCCAGAAGAACCAGAATCACAATTCCAATGATCTTCAAAATGGTGAATAGTGTCAATACCATAAGCTCCCCTTATTTGAAAAAAGATTTTACATCGTATGTTCCTGTCTCGCGGAAAACATCCTCAATAATGTCTATGACCAAATCAACTGCCCCGCCATATCCCATAGCAATGCCGACAATATAAGGAGTATTGGCTTTTTTTCGATAGTACTTTTGTTTGAGTATTCCGCTGTGATAGATCTCAAGCAAGTCCCTGTTTTTTGCGAGCGCTATAATGTAGACTGTTGGCTGAGGTCTGCCTGTCCGCAGTTTCCACTTCACTGTCCCGCATTTTTTATCCAATGATGGGCTGATATATAATTTCTTACTAAAACGCATCTTTACCACTGCTTCCAAATAGATTTTGTTACCACTGACTATTCTAACATATCATTCCAAATATTACAAATCAAAAAGAAGATCAAAACTGACCTCCTTTTTAGATGTTTTAACGTGGTTTTATCCATTGTCTGTTTTTTCGAAGATCCAGATACTCCAGATACGCCTGCTCTAAAATCTGTTTTTCATTTGAGAACTTGAGCAGATGATATGCCTCATGATATTTATAATATCCCGAATCGACAAAAAATTCTTCACGCTGTGGCTTGCTGTAATAATTATCCGCCATCATAAGATACCAATGGACTTCCTTCTCTACGATATCCTGAGGCACATTGAAGGTATATTCGCTCTTTCCAATATATTTCATAACAGTAGCTTTCACGCCTGATTCCTCAAACACTTCTCGCAGGGCAGTCTCCACGTGCTTTTCACCCATTTCAACAGTGCCTTTTGGTAAAACCCACCCCTCGTATCTGTTTTTGAAATTCTTGTATAAAAGTAAAATTTTACCCCGGAAAATGACTACGCCACCACAACTAGTAGCTTGAATCATGGTGTTTCCTCCTGTATGGTGCGTATAATTATTCTTTCATACTGTCCATAATGCTTATAATCTGGCTTGTTTCATAAGGTTTTGTAACAAAGTCTGCCGCGCCGAGCTTGATCGCATCCAGCATCTTATTTTTCTGACCAGAAGCCGTTACCATGATTATTTTGGCTTCCTCGTCATATTCTTTGATCTTCACAAGAGTTTCGATTCCATCCATCACGGGCATTGTAATATCAAGCGTCACGAAATCCGGTTCCAGTTCACAGTATTTATCATAGCCCTCCTGACCGTTTTCTGCCTCACCGATCACCTCATAACCATTTTCCACAAGAATATGGCGTAGCATATATCTGGAAGTCTTAGAATCGTCAACTATCAAAACAGTATTCATATTATTATCTCCTTATCCTATAAAACTTTATAAGCATATTCTTATTCATAAACCTCTAGCACTGCATTAAAACTATATCCGTTCGCATGAATGGGAATGACATATAATTTTTCATTGCTGATAAAAGGTCCAACCATTGAGTATTCCGGTGAATTCATATCAATCGCGACATCATCATAGCTCAAATTTGTAGCAAAAAGCCCATTGACACAATTGATAAATTCACCTACATTATCAAGAGCATCTTCGTTTACGGCTTCATATGTATCGTCGGTAAAATAATTTGCAATCGCAAGCAGATCATTGTCCGGTGCGCTAATATACACTTTCATGTGCATGTCTCCGACGATCATCTGGCATGCATGCTTGTCAAGCTGTAATGAACGCGCAGTGTATGATTTGTCCAAATACGCGTCACAGTCTATCAGCCGGCGTATTGTTCGGATAAGGGTCAACGTAAATTCTTTCAGCCGCGGTGACTTCAGGGGGACAAAGATGGACACACACTCCTCGAGGTCATCATGGATGAGCGAGCTGATCTGGGCATCTGTATAGCCTCCAATGCGCTGAAATTCATCCAGAAAATGATTGATCTGCCCCAGATCCATAAATTGTTTATCTATCATGCTTTGAACAAACTTCATAAATGCGTTTGACTGGTAGGTCAGGATCTCATCGAGTTTCTCATCTGTAAGATATTCTGCATCAATGGCTGCCTCGCCAAAATGTTCGCTGTTTTTATCTATCCGTCCCAAAAGATCCTGTGTCACTGCCGCTGATATCACCTTATTAATCACTGCGATCGTCTCTACCTCGGCCTTGAAGTCCTTTTGAACGGGAAGCAGATCATCCAGTTGCGTCTGCGTCAATACTTTTTTTTCCACCAAATAATTTCCAAATAAACGGTTAATCATTTTTGGTCCTCCTTTTATTTCTTCAAATTACACCTAATACTAATATACACCTTTTCACAAAAAATTACAAAGTATTCTTGAAATTTTTGCAATATTTATAATATATCAGAAAAGTATATATTATTTTTGACTATAATACTCATCTAAAATCCGTCTTGCCATCGGAACTGCGTACTCTCCACCAGAGCCTGCACCCTCCATAATGATTGTAATCTGCAACGGATTTTCAGTATCATACGTGTATCCGGTAAACCATGCATGTGAATCCGAGTTGGAATTAAATTCGGCGGAGCCCGTCTTGCCGGCTGCGCTGTATCCCTCGCTGATCAGCCGCGTCCCAGTCCCTTCTTCCACGACGACTCTCATTGCCTCCTGCAAAGCCGCTGCTTCCTGTTCTGTGATGAGCTTCCCCAGAGAATGAGGCGTATAGGTCTTAATCACATTCCCATCTGCTGTCTCGATGTGATCAATCATATAGGGTTCCATCATCACACCATTGTTGGCAATCATAGCCGTAACCATAGCGATCTGTATTGGTGTCATCTGTGTAGTACCCTGACCGATGACGGTCTGTATCATGGCATTGTCATTGCTGACAATCTCATCGGAAATATTGCTGATATTTGTCGGAAAATCCACAGGAAGTTTTCTGTTAAAAAACAGATTGTCAAGTGTCTTTATAAATTTGCGTCTGTCAATCAAAAGTCCGATATTGGCAAAGGACGCATTGCAGGACTTTGCAAAAGATTCCATCAGATCAACGTTTCCGTGGACGGTGCCATGATAACAGTTGATGGTATTTTTTCCGTTTGTGAACTTTCCTGTACACTGGAACATATAGTCCTCATAGCGCTCTGGATTTTCCCGGATATATTCCAATGCCGTCAGAATTTTGAAGGTGGATCCCGGCGGATATAAACCTTGCGTCGCCCGGTTTAACAGAACAGAGCTTGTGGTATCCTCCAGGAGACTGTCCCAAATCTCACTGATCGTATTGGGGTTAAAATCTGGTTTAGAAACCATCGCAAGGATTTTTCCTGTCGAAGGTTCTGTCACAAGTACAGCGCCCTCATAAGTGCCCAGTGCATTGTATGCGATTTTCTGTAGTCTGGCATCAAAGGTCGTGACAACAGTGTTTCCCATGTGTTTCTCGTTTGCCAGATCGTTTTGCAGCTTGCTTCCCAGAGAGACATTCGATGAGACCAGATACATATTAGCGCTCTGTTCCACACCCATCCTGCCGTTTGTGGCATAGCCAACCGCATGTGCAAACACTTTGTCAAAAGGATAGTACCGATCATCAGAATGCGCGAGTGTCGTCGCCAGCACCTGTCCGTCCGCGGACAGAATATCCCCCCGTATCGTCTCTTCCGCCAGAATATCCTGCCGCTTTGCATTGTAGGAGTTGTTGATCACCTGTGCACTGTCAAAATATACATAGTGTATCAAATACCCGCTGATTGCAACAAAAAGCCCCACAAATACACCTGCAATCACATTTGTGTGAAGGTGTATTCTCGTAAATATCGGTATCTTATTATTCGTATCATTATTTTTATCGTCATATTCTGCATTTTCATAAGATGCATCATGATTGATATAAAATCCCTGTACAACGGATAACATCATTAATGTAGCAAGTACGGAACTGCCGCCGTAACTGATTAAAGGCAGTGTCACGCCCGTAAGCGGTATAAATTTGCTGTTTCCGCCTATTGTAAGGAATAGCTGCACAATGTAGATTGTTCCCATTCCATAGGAAGCATACTGCATAAAGGGGTCCTGACATGCGTATGCTGCACGAATTATCTCTAAAAACAAATTCACACAGACTGCAATCAGGCAGATGCCGTAGATCACGCCAAATTCCTCACAGACTGCGGAAAAAATAAAATCCTGCTCCACATAGGGTATGGAACCGGGTGTTCCGGCATCAATCCCCATGCCAAACCAACTGCCGGTTCCGATACCAAACAGGGATTGGGCAATCTGGTATCCTGTGGCGTTGATATCATTCCAGGGATCGAGCCATGCTGACACACGCACACGCACATGCGCAAACATCAGATAAGAGATATATGCTGCCACAGCGCCGCCTGCAAAACCCATAATCAAATACCGCAGCCTGTGTGTCGCTATATACAGGAGAATAATATACGTAATAAAATAAATCAGTGCACTTCCAAGATCCTTGGAGGCGGTAAGAAACAGCACATGCACTGCGGCGAGAAATGCTGAGAGCAGTATGTGCCATAACTTTTTGGCCTTTGACAACATCGCTGCAATAAACAACACATAGATAATTTTCACAAACTCTGACGGCTGGAAAGACACTCCCATAATGGAAAAAGACAGTTTAGAGCCATTCGTAATGCTGCCTCGAACCAGCACAGCGCCCAAGATCAATATTCCAATCGCCGCAAAAATATACTCGCAGTTTTTCAGCAGCTTTTGATATCTGAAAAAAGCGGGAAGAATTAATGCGACTACCAGAGATATCGCGATGATGGTAAACTGGCGTAAAGAGCGTGTGAGTGACAGACGTGTCAATATTACAAAGCTGACAGACAGCAGCAGTGCGATATGATTTTGAATCAACCGATCCGCCTTTGGGTAGATCACGCGCATTAAGACCAGAAATGCAAATACTGTTATTACTTGAAAAAACGGGAAGAAAAGATAGGTAAAATCTTTCCTTGAGGACAACAATACCAAGCTTCCTGTCATATGATTGATTAAAATCATAACATATTGGAGGACAAAAATAAAATTTTTGCGTTTCCTGTCATCACGAAAAAGGGCGATAAAACTAATCAATACATATAATACAATATTTGCTGCTAATATATATTTTGATAATTCGATTACTGCTCTTAGCATTCTACTCTACTCCACGCTTATAATGTCCATTTGTAAACTCCTTGTATGGAAATTCGGTACAGGAATTTAGATAATATTTGATCACAGCTCTCGTCTGTGTGCCGCTCTCAACAGAAAAATCAAGCCGCAAAAACGGGTAATTCTTTTTCAAAATATGTTCAAGCTGTCCATGTAGCGACATGGGCACTGTATTGTACAGAATGTTATAACAATGCATACAATTTTGTACAATTGTAATATCATTATGATAACGGTCTGTCAAATGATATCTATTATTTGCATTTCCGGTATCCTTTATACAGCGCTCCAGCGTGTTCTGAATACAGTTTGCAGAATACATCAAAGGAATGTATCCATATAGTACAAAGCAAGTGCTGCCAGCAGGAAGCAGTCTGTCAAACTCCTTTTTATTCAGTTCCAAAGGAAGTGTAATACCATCTACCTGACGCTCCAAAAAGTCCAGTGCAGCCTGATTCCATGTATAAATCGTATAATCCGAGTAGATCCGCCCTGTATAACCTATTGTATGAATCCATTCCAGCTCCTCAAGGTTTCGAACCATGACTCCTGAGAAACGACTATCGCGCAAAAGCGTCTCATACTTTGGCAGATAGGAATAAGACCTTTTTCGCAAAATATGCGGTAATACGAGAATATATTCTTTATCGGGCAGCAAGGCATTGTCTGTATGGAAAAGCAAGTCTGCCTCCACGTAAATACGATGCAGCTTTGAAAAAGCGTTTGCAATCATAAGCTGTTCATAGGTCGTGACCAGTACACACCACTCAGTCTGCCGCAACGGAATCGGATTTTCTGGCATTTTCTTTAACGGTGCATGCTCTGGGACAGTGCGCAGTGTGGGTGCCAGAAGCTTTTGTTCCAGCTCAGCAGCAGCAATCCGACGCAGTTCGTTCAATGCCTTTACTGCCATGAACGAAGCATCATCGGTATCAACAACAAGCGCTGTCAATTGAAAGCAGGTGTCACCAAGCTTGCCAAGTTTCTGCCGGATATCCTCCTGGCTCAATGGTTTGTTCCGCGCTGGACTTACCATCTCTCCTGTCACTGTCACAGAAGCCGTTTCTGTCGAAAAAGTTAGAACAGCGGGACTTCCTGCACATATTCGGACGTATCCGTTGATTGGCAGACGCAGCTTGCCGGCGATATATTTCTCCTGAATTTCGCTTAGAACCTCCTGTTTACTTCCAGAATATCCCGGCTCTGCCAATGTGATCATATCTTTATTGTGATGCTGCTGATAATACCCACCGCAAGTATCCGAACGGATGTACAGATGTCTGATAAGCTGCTCATCTTTTGGCAGAATCATATATTCTTTCTCAGGATTCTCCAGGTATGCATCAAGATACTTTCGATAAATGGCAGTCACGCCTGCAACATATTCAGGACTCTTCATACGTCCTTCGATTTTGAAGGAATCAATGCCAGCCTCGATCAGCTTCGGTAATACAGGCAGCGTATACAGATCCTTGAGGCTGAGCGGATACTGCTCTTTACCGCGCGCACCAATGTAAGGAAGCCTGCATGGACCAGCACAGCGTCCCCGATTGCCGCTGCGGCCGCCTAAAATAGAGCTAAAAAGACATTGACCGGAATAGGCATAACACATCGCTCCATGTATAAAGCTTTCGATTTCCAGATTGGTTCTTTCTTTCATATCTTTGATTTCATCAAGCGACAGCTCTCTTGCCGGAACAATCCGGCATACGCCCATTTTTTTTAGAAAATCTGCTCCATAATGCCCTGTAATTGTCATCTGTGTGCTTGCATGAAGCGCCAGATCTGGAAACCGTTCGCGCAGACATACCAGAACGCCGATATCCTGAACAATCACCCCATCTAGTCCTGCTTGATACAATGGGGTAATGTAGGGAACAACGTTCTCAAATTCGTCCTGCTTGACTAACGTATTGACAGTAAGATAAACCTTTCTGCCAAAAAGATGCGCTGTATGCAGAGCTGTTTTAATTTCTTCTGATGAAAAGTTTCCAGCGTAGGCACGTGCCCCATACTGTTCTCCGCCTAGATACACTGCATCTGCCCCAGCATTGAGCGCAGCTTGAAAACAGGCAAAATCTCCTGCAGGTGCCAACAGTTCTATTTTTCGGTTCATCATGTGTTTTGGCTGCCTTTCAACTCTGTTTCGAGACGAATGATCTGCTTAGAATTTTCATTTATAGTCTCATTTGCTTCTTTGAGGGATTTGGCAGTATTGTCAAGCTTAATCTGCGTGGCAATCAGTTCATGTTTTAAATCATATAATTCATTATCTTTCGCTTTTAAATCCTGCTCAAGAAGGTCAATCTGCTTCTTTGCCTTAAAATAATCATCCGCAATATTCAACTGAATTAACATATTCTGTTTTTCGACGGACTGTCTCTTAAAATTGTCCATCTTAGCATATTCGTTAACTTTACTATTGATGTATGCTGCAACTTTTTGTAAATATTCAGCGCTCTCATTGCCGCTGACGGTCAGTACTTTACCGCCGATAATAACTTCTGTATCTGTTTTGGCAGACATAATTATGCCCCTTTCTCACGGTGTGTTCAATATGTATAATTCATTATACCAAACTACCCCGGCATTTCAAGCCCTAAATGGCGGTATGTAAGTTCAGAAACCATCCTGCCGCGCGGTGTGCGCACAACAAATCCATTCTTAATCAAATAAGGTTCATAGACATCCTCGATTGTCCCACGGTCCTCACCGATTGCTGCTGCAAGACTTTCTAGTCCGACAGGACCACCGTTAAAACGTTCGATCATCGTCATAAGGATCTCCCGATCTGTCTGGTCTAATCCCAGTTTATCGACATCCAGTATATCCAATGCTGTATTTGCAGCCTCCAGCGTAATCTGACCATTATACTTGATTTGCGCAAAATCACGGACTCTGCGCAGCATACGGTTTGCAAGTCTCGGTGTGCCGCGGCTTCTTCTGGCTAGTTCAAGCGCGCCCTGCTCATCAATCTGCACATTGAGCACACGCGCAGAATGCTGGATGATGAGCTTGAGCTCTTCCACCGAATAAAATTCAAGATGCTGTATGACGCCAAATCTGTCCCTAAGCGGCGCTGTCAATAATCCTGCCCGGGTTGTCGCTCCAATCAAAGTAAAATGCGGCAGATCAAGCCGGACAGATTTTGCGGCTGCCCCTTTTCCAATCAAAATATCAATGGCAAAATCTTCCATCGCAGGATAGAGCACCTCCTCCACCTGACGGTTTAGACGATGGATCTCGTCAATGAACAGGATATCGCCCTCCTGGAGTCCGTTTAGAATCGCGGCAATCTCCCCCGGCTTCTCAATCGCCGGTCCGCTTGTCACCTTGAGATGGACACCCATCTCATTTGCGATGATTCCGGCAAGCGTTGTCTTTCCAAGACCAGGTGGTCCATAAAAGAGCACATGGTCCAGTGAATCCTTTCTCTGAAGTGCTGCTTCAATGTAGACCCTCAAAATTTCTTTTGCTTTTTTTTGTCCTATATAATCTTTTAGCGTTTGAGGCCGGAGACTTCCTTCTATTTTCACGTCCTCATCTAAAAGCTTTGTCTCTATTATTCTGGATGCCATAGAATCCTCCAAAAATATTACAATGTACTTATTATTTTCAACGCCTGTTTCAGTATCGTTCCGGCGTCCATATCCTTTGTGACCGCAATCTGCCGCACGGCTTTCAGCGCATCAGAGGGGGCATATCCCAGTGATGTCAATGCTTCTATCGCTTCATTCTTCGCACTCGTATCTACTGTCGTATCAGAAGACGAAACTTCCAGGTCTATAGCCGCTTTGCCCATAAACTGCACTTTATCGCGCAGTTCTAAAATAATCCGTTCTGCGGACTTATTGCCAACTCCCTGCGCTTTGGAGATCGCTTTTACATCTCCGGACAAAATAGCAAACCGCAGATCTTCAGCGCTCATTGCCGACAAAATGCTCAGTGCCCCCTTTGGACCTATTCCATTGACTGCAATTAATTTTTTGTAGATTTCCAAATCATCCTTTGAGAGAAAACCAAACAGATTGAAGGCATCCTCACGCACACTTGTATAGGTATAAATCTTGACAGTCGCACCCATTCCCGGCAGACGCTGAGCCACGCTGAGCGGAATCCTGATATTGTATCCGATATTATTGCATTCCAGCACCAGATTGTCCTCAGAGATGTCTACGATTTCGCCTTTGATATATGCATACATTGATTCCACACGCCTCCATAATTATCAAAAAGGGAGAAAAACTCTCCCTTTTTGACTGCTTTATTGTTTCTAATTGTTGATAAACTTGTCCTCTTCGTTGTTCCAGCTGTAGAGCTTGCGGATCTCCTCACCGATCTTCTCAGACGGATGCTCAGAAGCAAGCTTTCTCATCGCCTTAAAATGTACCTGACGTCCTGCCGGAGACATATCTAACAGGAATTCTTTCGCAAAAGAACCATCCTGAATATCAGAGAGAATCTTCTTCATCGTTGCCTTTGTCTCCTCTGTGATAAGCTTAGGACCTGTAATATAATCCCCATACTCTGCTGTGTTGGAAATAGAATATCTCATCCCTGCAAAGCCTGACTGATAAATCAGGTCAACGATGAGTTTCATCTCATGGATACACTCAAAGTAAGCATTTCTCGGATCGTAACCAGCCTCAACAAGTGTCTCAAAACCAGCCTGCATCAGTGCACATACGCCGCCGCAAAGGACTGCCTGCTCACCGAACAAGTCTGTCTCTGTCTCTGTTCTGAACGTAGTTTCGAGTACGCCTGCTCTCGCGCCGCCGATGGCAAGTGCATATGCAAGCGCCAGCTCAAGCGCTTTTCCTGTAGCATTCTGCTCTACTGCCACCAGACATGGAACACCCTTACCTGCCTGATACTCAGAACGAACGGTATGCCCGGGACCCTTGGGGGCAATCATAGTCACATCGACATCCTTTGGCGGTGTGATACATCCAAAATGGATATTAAAACCATGCGCAAACATCAGCATATTGCCTGCCTCAAGGTTTGGCTCGATATCTTTCTTGTACATATCTGCCTGCAGCTCATCATTAATCAGAATCATGATGATATCCGCCTTCTTTGCCGCCTCAGCCGCTGTATAAACTTCAAATCCCTGCTTAACTGCCTTGTCCCAAGATTTGCTGCCCTCATAGAGACCAATAATAACATGGCAGCCTGACTCTTTTGCATTTAACGCATGCGCATGTCCCTGACTGCCGTAACCAATCACTGCGATTGTCTTGCCCTCTAACAAAGAAAGGTTGCAATCCTCCTGATAATAAATCTTTGCTTCTGACATTTTTAAATCCTCCTAGTAATATATGTGAAATTTTAGATAATAATTTAGTACCTACTCCAGATTGACAAGTTCATCTGTCCCACGTCCAAGCCCTGCAATACCTGTCCTTGCAATCTCAAGAATCTCATAATCCTGCAACAGACCGATAAACGCCTCAATCTTTGACTGATTCCCCGTCAGCTCGACTATCAGGCTGTCCACATTGACGTCGATAATCTTCGCTCTGAAAATATCAGCTACGCCAATAACACCTTGGCGCTTTTCCGGCGTCGATTTCACCTTGATCAGGCAAAGTTCTCTGTAAACACTTTTCTCAGGCTTTAATTCACGGATATCCCTCACATCAACCAGCTTGGCAACCTGCTTCTCAATCTGGTCTAAAATATCCTCGTCTCCTGAAGTCACAATGGTGATGCGGGTAAAGCGGGAATCTGCGGTGACGCCTGCCGTGATACTCTCAATATTATAGCCGCGCCTTGAGAACAAGCCTGAAATACGGCTCAAGACGCCGGCATTGTTATCAACCAAAAGCTGAAATACTCTTTTCTGCATAAAGATACACTCCCTTATCCGTTACGATAATTTATTTTGCATAAATAACCAAAAATCATTGTAACAACTCTGATATTAATTGTCAATACATTTAGGCAAAGCCAGTGTTCCTGTTCTTGCAACCTCCACGATACTGATTGACTTGAGCATATCCAGCATCACCTTGATACGCTCTGGCATA
Organism: uncultured Lachnospiraceae bacterium; assembly: GCA_947174615.1. Taxonomy (GTDB): domain Bacteria; phylum Bacillota; class Clostridia; order Lachnospirales; family Lachnospiraceae; genus COE1. The sequence continues at coordinate 3,569 of CAMWJQ010000039.1, read as the reverse complement.
TCGCAGATCTGAATAATCATGTTATTGTTGGACATATCAACGATATCTGCTTTCATGATTTCACAGATCTCCATGATATCGCGTCGAGTGCCACGGTTGTATTTTACCTTAATCAGCATGAGCTCCCGGCTGATACTGTCCTTTTCATCAAATGTTTTTACCTTGATAACATCGAGTTTCTTGTTTAGCTGCTTCTCAATCTGTTCGATTGTCCTCTGGTTTCCAGAACTCACAATTGTCATGCAGGAAACTGCCGGGTCATCTGTCTCGCCAACCGCAAGACTGTCAATGTTAAAGCATCTTCTCGAGAACAGCCCTGAAACCTTGCACAGCACACCAGCCCTGTTTTCTACTTGTACAGAATATATTTTTTTCATATAGACTGGAACCTCCTTATTTTACTAAATCCATAGGGTCTACGAGACATTCCATGAGCATCGTGTTGTCGTCTGACAGAAACTCTTGGATCTTCTCCTGCGCATGCGTCATATTTTCCACACGAATAAACGGGATATCATATGCCGCAGCGAGTTTCTCGAGATTGGGCGTTCCCTCCTTGATATCCACTACTGAATAATTGTCTTTGTAAGTGTAATGCTGAAATTCGCGCACCATGCCAAGATAATTATTCTTAATCACGATAATCTTGACAGGAATGTGGTGCTGCATAATGGTTGCAAGCTCCATCATGGACATCTGGAATGATCCATCGCCGCAGACGGCTACAACCTGTCTGTTCATATCACCACGTTTCGCGCCCATGGCAGCGGGGATTGAATATCCCATGGTTCCCATACCTCCAGAGGTAAGAAAACGTCCTTTTTTCACAATGTGATAATTGCAGCTCCAAATCTGATTCTGTCCGACATCAGCAACATATACTGCATCCTCCTTCATTTCATTGGAGAGCATTGTAATAAAAGCAGCTGGGTCTACATACGCTGGGTTTGGCTTGCGCTTCTGAACCATGGTCTCGCGATATTCTTCCAGTGTGCGAATCCATGCCTCATGCTCACATGTAAATTCTTCTTTGGCAATATCCTCAAAAATATGTCTGGCATCTCCTACCAGCGGAATAGATGGTCCAACATTTTTGCCGATCTCGGCAGGGTCCACGTCAATATGTACCAGCACTTTATTGGTTGTAATAAGATCAGGCTGACTGACAGCTCTGTCCGCCACGCGCGCACCTACCATGATCAAGAGATCGGATTCATTCATGGCACGATTTGCATAGGCTTTGCCATTATTTCCAACCATACCAAAATACATTGGGTCCTCGGTGGGCATCACGCCAATTCCCATCATGGTAGATACCACTGGAATCCGGTATTTGTCTGCAAATGCACGCAGCTCTGAAACTGCCTCGCTCAGATGCACACCGCCCCCCGCACAGATAATGGGGCGCTTTGCTTTTTCAAGTTCCTTCACCACTTTTTTGATCTGCACGATGTTTCCCTTTACAGTTGGTTTGTAAGCACGAATATTCACTGATTCGGGATACTTAAAATTCTTGATGGCAGCGTTCTGTATATCAATGGGAACATCTATCAACACAGGTCCCTTTCGTCCGGAATTGGCAATATGGAAAGCTTCTTTGAAAACGCGGGGGATATCTTCTACATTTTTGATGAGATAGCTGTATTTGACGAAGGACTCCACAGCACCTGTAATATCTGCCTCCTGGAACACATCGCTTCCAATCAGCTCACTTTTTACCTGACCTGAGATACATACCATAGGAATACTGTCCGCAAAAGCGGTCGCGATTCCAGTGATCAAGTTGGTAGCACCCGGTCCGCTCGTGACGGCGCACACTCCCACTTTACCGGTGACTCGGGCTTCTCCGCTCGCTGCATGTGCAGCATTCTGCTCTGTTCTAACTAATATTGTCCTGATCTGTGAATCGAGAATACTGTTATAAAATGGGCAGATTGCTACGCCGGGATAACCATATACCGTTGTAACACCCTCATTCTCGAGACATTTTACGATTGCGTCAGCACCGATCATGATGTTCACTCTTATCCTTTCAAATCTAATTTGTTCTGTTGTCACTGTTTCCTGTAACAAAAACATATATAATTATACATAATATTGCAGATTAAGTAAACCATTTTTTATGAAATTTCCAAATGAATCATATAAGATTGCTTTTATGTATAGATTGTGGTAGAGTATAATACTGTAAAAGAAACTTATTGGGAATATGAATAAAAATGCAAAGGAATTTTCGGGAAATGAACAAACAATTTACTTTTAAAATTATGAGATTACTTTCGGCAGCAATGCTTGGCGCGGTATTCCTGTCAGGGTGCGGCAGTTCCAACGAGGAGGAAGAGGCGCTCGCAAGCTTCTCATCCTCCATTGCAGACTTTACGGACTACATACAGGATGCGGATGAAAAGATCAATAATCTGGATAGCAGCAGAACAGAATCCGCAGACGAACTTTTGGAAATCCTGGATGATATGGATGCTAAATTTGCAGAATTTGCCAGTATTGAAATGCCCATTCAATACGAAGGCGTTAAGGGACTGGCAAAACAGGCAAGTGAAGAGATGTCACTCGCCGTATCACATTATCATACCGCATATGAATCCGAGCCATTTAATGAAAACTATGCAGACGCTGCATACCAATGTTACAAAAATTCCTATGAATATGTACAATATATGGGATATCTGCTCGCCGGTGAGGAAATTCCTGAAAATGATCATGTCAAGGTGTATGAAGAGACAAATGACCAAAATATTCTCGACAGATGGCTGTCAGATGACGAAGGCGAGTCTAGTACAGCATTGCGCGAATAACAGTGAAATAAATACGGCTTCCGATCAGATCTCAGAAGCCGCAGAGCACACAAATTATTTTGTTATTGTTATTCATTTCCTTTGAATTCACGCAGTCTCTTATCGGTATCACGCTGCGCCAGATAAGAAAAGAGTAAAAGAACCAAATCGGACCCTCCATCATAGAGCATGGCAATTCCCAATAGAACCATCGTAATCTCATACACTGTAAATGGATTAAACACGAGCAGCAATCCCACAACAAGCGTAAGAATCGCAGCAATCAATGCAATCCACCACTTCTCGCTTCCAGCTTTCTTGATATCCAGTGTATACTGGATGTCCATCAAACCGTGAAACAGCATGATAATTCCCACTACTACCGGGATAATTGACAATACGATATGCGGCTGGGTACAAATCCAGATTCCCAGCAGTACAAGTACGATCCCCATCATCATGACGAACTTATTGTAAAAGCCGAGCCGTTCTCCGCGCAGAAAGCTGATGAGTTGGAAAATTCCCATCACAATCAATGCTCCGCCAAGCAGATAACACAGCATGACACCAAGAATATGCGGCCAGATCACAAGGACAAGCCCCAACAAGACCATGATGACTGCATTAATAAAATAATTGTGCTTCATATCCTGTATGATTGATTTCATAAACACGACCTCCTTCAATGACGTAAACATCTGAATCATAGAAGTATTGTAGCATATTTATGGAAAAAATAATACTATAAATTTTGTTATATTTTAGGAAATACCACAC
>CAMWJQ010000038.1 GCA_947174615.1 uncultured Lachnospiraceae bacterium | reverse complement strand
CTTATGAGGACACAGACAGACAGCTTGCAGAGAGCAGCGCGCAGATTCAGCTGCTTGCGTGGGGATTTATTTTGTTTGTCGGTCTCATCGGAATTTTAAATATTGTCAATACAGTTTACACAAATATTCATACACGTGTAATGGAGATTGGCATACAGCGGGCAGTTGGCATGAGTGTGGGAAGCCTTTATCGTACTTTTTTGTGGGAGGGGGTGTATTATGGTGGCTTTGCATCGGTCATTGGCTGTGTGGCAGGTTATCTGTGTACGATATTTGTGGAGGCGGCAGGCACGAATGAACTTGTGCTGACAGCCCCGCCGATTGGTGCAATGGCACAGGCGTCTGCGCTGTCAGTTGCCGCCTGTCTTATGGCGACAGCCATTCCGCTGAACAGGATAGCGAGAATGCGGATTGTGGCTGCGGTTGAGTCAGCAGAGTAATAATGCAGTATAGAATGGGATTCGATAAGGAGGTCAGCACGAAACCACGAACCAAGAGAGAGGTTCGTGGTTTTTCGTAGAAAATTGTCAAACTTTGCCAAATGCGGAATAGACTATAGAAAGAGGTTATTTGAAGGATATTTCAATAGCAGTAAGATGGCAAAGGAGAAAAGCATATGGGAACGCAGTTGGAATGGAATGAACGATATAATATTGGCGTAGAGATTATTGACAGAGAACATAAAAAGTTATTCAGCATTCTCAACAAACTGTTGGATTTCGGACATCAGGAGGAAAAAAGCCACTGGGTCTGTCAGGAGGCAGTGAAGTACTTTAAGGAACATGCGATTCAGCATTTTGCAGATGAGGAAGACTACATGGCTTCCATTCACTATGAAGGGCTGAAAACACATCGGCATATTCATAAAAATTTTCGAGAAAGAACGCTTCCGGCGCTTGAGAAGGAGTTGGAGCGGACTGACTATTCCGAGGAATCCATCCGTCATTTTCTCAGCGTGTGCGCAGGATGGCTGATTGGACATACATTGATCGAGGACCATGCGATTGTGAGTGGTGAACAAATAAAGCATTGGGAAAATCTGCTGCCCGATGAGGAGCAGGCAGTGATGGGACAGACCGTTGCAAGCCTGCTGCACAGCATGTTTCAGGTGGACCCGCGTCTGCTCAGTGACTGTTATGGGGGAGAAAAGTTTGGGGATGGCATCTACTACCGCCTGATCGCGGTTTCCAAGGAAAAGAAACGATGGGAATTTTTTCTGATTTTTGAGGAAAAATTTATTGCGGGCGCCATTGGCGGTGTCATGAATATCAAATCGAAGGCAGTAAGGACGATGCTGATGCATGCGGCTGGCTATGTGGCAAGGCAGTTTGTGGAGCGCATTAAGCGATGTTTCCCGTCTTTGCAGCAGTTTCAGATAAAGGAGGAGCAGCTTCTGTCTTATGAGCAGTTTCAGATGGTGTATGAGAAGCAGAGCCCGCAGTTTAGTATGCTGTTCGATACCGGAAAAGGGTATTTTGCATACTGTATGACTTCGTTTGACCAGATCGAGAGTGCGGATGGAGAGGGGATGATTACAGAGAATGCGATGGAGGAAGTCAGGAGATACTTGGAACAAGATGGGGAAAACCAGACGACAGAAGCGCCAAAAAAGAAGCTGCTGATTGTGGACGATTCGGAGTTTATACTGCATACAATGCAGGAATTATTTGGAAATGACTATGAAGTGACAACGGCAAGATCAGGCATGTCTGCAATCAGAGACATGACGCTCGACCGCCCGGATCTGATTCTGCTGGACTATGAAATGCCCGTCTGCAATGGGAAGCAGGTGCTGGAAATGATACGCTCAGACAGAGAATTTAATGACACATCTGTCATTTTTTTGACCAACAAGGTTGACAAAGAGAGCGTCAAAAAGGCGCTTGCGCTCAGACCGGAGGGGTATCTGTCCAAGTCGCTGCCGCCCGAAGCGATCAAAAACGAAGTGAATCATTTCTTTGAACAGAAGAAAAGGCAGTAACGGACTTACCATAAATTAGGCAATTTGTGAATGGTTAAAAATTACTTGCGCCAGCATCCGGCAAGTCATTGGCGTGAGTAATTTATTAACCGTTCCAAATGGGACAATCGTTCGGTAATCGCTTTTGTACCAGAAGAAAAAACTTTACAGATCTTCCTCTTTTAGATATTCCTTGCTGGACACCTTCGCCGTGTTGTCATAGCACTGAAAAATTTTATTGACAAGGGCGGCATTGATTTTGGGGGTAGCCAGACTTACAGCTGGCGTGATAATCAAGCCCGCAATCATTGCCACAGCGCCCGCGTTGATGGGTGAGGCGATAAATTTAAAAAACATATTGGAAACTGTGATGCCGACGCCGCAGATAAAGCTTGCCCAGACACCTGCTCTGGTAACACCCTTCCAGTACAGACCATACAAAAACGGCGCGAGGAACGCACCCGCAAGAGCACCCCACGAAATACCCATTAACTGTGCGATAAAAGTCGGCGGATTCAGTGCCAGCACAACGGAAATCACGATAAAAAATACAATCAGCACACGAATGAAAATCAATTGTTTCCTGTCATCCATCTCCTTCACGATAGTGCCCTTGATAAAGTCAAGCGTCAGTGTCGAGGCCGAGGTCAGCACCAGTGACGAAAGCGTTGACATGGAAGCCGACAGCACCAAAATAATCACGATGCCAATTAAGAGATCTGGCAGGGTTGACAGCATGGATGGAACAATCGCGTCATACATCACAGAGCCGTCTGCTTTGTACAGAGCCGGGGCGTCAAACAGCCGCCCGAAGCCGCCGAGGAAATAGCAGCCTCCTGAGACAATCACGGCAAAAAAAGTAGAAACAATTGTTCCTGTTTTAATCGCCTTTTCGCTCTTGATGGCATAAAATTTGTGAACCATCTGAGGAAGTCCCCATGTGCCCAGCGATGTCAGGATAATCACGCCCAGCAGATTCAGCGGGTCTGTCCCGAAAAATGACGCGAAAGCACCCTGCTGACCCATGGTGACCGGCACATCAGATGGAAGCTCTGAGAGTTTTCTGACGGCCTCGATAAATCCGCCCTGACCGGAAAGCACTGCGCCGATTACTGCCACAATGCCAAACAGCATAATGATGCCCTGAATAAAGTCGTTGATGGCAGTCGCCATATATCCTCCCAGGATAACATACACGCCGGTAAGAACTGCCATCGTGATAACGCACACCGTGTAGGGAATGTCAAATGCCATGCCAAACAGCCGCGAAAGCCCATTATAGACAGAAGCCGTATAGGGGATCATAAACACAAACGCTATCGCGGAAGCCACAATTTTTATGACATTGCTGTCATAACGCCGTCCGAAAAAGTCTGGCATTGTCGCCACCTCGAGATGATGTGTCATAACCCTCGTGCGCCTGCCCATCGCAACCCACGCAAGCAGCGAGCCAATCACCGCATTTCCCAGACCAATCCAAGTGGAAGCAAGACCATATTTCCACCCAAATTGCCCGGCATATCCCACAAACACAACCGCAGAAAAGTAAGATGTGCCATATGCAAAAGCCGAAAGCCATGGACCGACGCTGCGCCCGCCAAGCACGAAATCCGTCATGCTGTTTGCGCTCTTGCGCGCGTACAGCCCGACTGCAATCATACAGCCAAAGAACAATAACAGTAAAATAATTTTAACAAGCATACTCAATACCCTTCCCTATGTAAAATATGAATATCACAGAAACACTTTAGGACTTCAACGCTTTTATGTGATAAAGTGAAATTATTATACCGCAGGTCGATAGGTGTGTCAAGTAGATGTATCAATAAGAGAAATTTATAGAAAGCCATAATGCGCTAATGCCTGCCGGATTCCGCCGCAGCTCGACTTGGCAGTGACATACTCCACCTGCGCAAAAAGGCTCTCTGGCGATGCGTTGCCCATGGCAATACTGTGGGGCACGTAGGAGAGCATAGGCAGGTCGTTGTTGCTGTCCCCAAGGGCGTAGGCATCGGACAGATTCAGATGATAATGATTTAGTACATACTGGATTCCGGTTGCTTTGGAGTACCCATAAGGCACAAATTCCCGAAAAGTGCCGCCTCTGTCAATGCAGTCAAACCATTTGTCACTGACACGGCGGAATGCTTCGAGCTGCGCTTCCTCCTGATACCAGATAACAAACTTGTCCGCAAAAAAATTTGGGTTTTCGAGATGCTCCGGCATGTCGTCATACCGGCGGGCAAAGGACTCATACTGGCACACCGCATCCGGGTGATGCAGCGGGCGTGAGCGGTCAAACGCCACGAAACTGCGGGATTCAAACAATATATCCACATCTGCCGCACGCGCTGCCTGTAAAAGCTGCATTGTCGTAGAGTGGGTCTGCGCCACATGGAGAACATCCTGTCCCCCGCAGTAGATATTGGTGCCGCAGCCGCACACATATCCGTCCCAGCCAATCTCCCGAAAGCGGCGCTCTACATTTTGAAAGCAGCGTCCTGTGTTGATGAACATGAGATTTCCGTTTGCACGCGCCGCTGCGATCGCGGAGGCAGCGTCTGCCGGTATGCTGCCGTCAAGTTCTGAGGTCAGCGTCCCGTCTATATCAAAAAAAGCTATTTTTCTTGCCATGTGGTTCTCTCTCCTTTTTCAGTCACGGCAGACGGATGATCCGACGATAACAAAAATAATTGTTGGACAATGTACGATGGTATTCCTCGATTGGCTGGCGGTAAAAAGCCGTATAGCAGGGCAGGATATAGATTGCGCCGTCGCCGCCGCATAGAGAACATCCGCCGTCTCCGCCTTTTACATACATGGTGTTATCAATGATTTCACATTTATAGGAATTATATGCAATATATAAGCCTAACATATTGGCTTGTTCTAAGATGGACTTTTCCTTGACATCGCTGACGCAGCCCACATTAAAAATTTCCGGCAGGACATCACTCAAGGTATCACCCCAGCGAAACAGCGTGCGTGCACCGCCATTGCACAGATATTCCCACTCATCTTCTGTCGCCAGTGTAAAGGGACCTTCTTTTAGAGAACGGACAGCATCTTCCAAAGAGGGTGCATCCTGCTCAAGATAGCGGCAGTCCACTTCCACAATCAGATCGCCAATATCGGCAGTGCGCAGCGGTGACAGACACTCAGACAGGTGCGCGTTCCATTTTGTCATGAAATATGCCCAATCGACATTTCCTGTATCCCTCATTTCTTCTTTTATATTGTCCAACTCCCCTGCCAGCACCGCGCGCAGTTTGTCCGCTTTTTTGGAATTGCCTTTTGCGGCAGCTTCCATGATTTGATTCTCATAATCTTCTTTCATTTCATCTATTAGGTCTTGATAATATTCCTGTCCTTGTTCAAAGTATTCCCGCAGAGCGTCCGATACGCCGTCTCCCAGGGGGCACTGCCTGGTGTCCCAGCCTAACGTGACGTTTTTCTGACCGGCGACATAAACAAACTGAGCGCCTTCATATTCTAAAACCCAAGTTTCCCGCTCGATGTGATTCATGCTCGTTTTGATGGTTCCCTTAAATTCAAAATTGATCCCTGAGGACTCGATGCGGGAACGAATATTGTCTAAAAATTCTGACATAACAGCCTCCTTTTGAAGTACATGGATTATTTTTTAAACTATATAGGAAAATACAGGAAAAGTCAACAAGGCTGTCAGATTTTTGCAGGATGTAAAGTATTCTTAATAGATGCGCATCAATCATGGTAAACTAAATGCAAGCTTTTATGTCATTCTATGACATTCTATGACAAAAGATATGACAAAAGAAAGGAGGCGGTTTGGGCGATGGAACAAGATGCAAAGGAATTGTTTACCCGATACGGCGACATGATCTACCGGATTGCTATGTCATATGGAAATTCTGTTCAGTTTGCGGAGGACATGGTTCAGGAGGTCTTTGTGCGGTATCTGAAAAAAAGCCCCAGCTTCGAAAACAGTGAACATGCAAAGGCATGGTTTATCCGCGTGGCAGTAAACTGCTGTAAAAGCACACTGTCGTCCGCATGGTTTCGGCATGTCTGCCCACTTGAGGAGGCAGGTCAGATAGCGGCGCCGCCTGGCAGCGAGGAAACGTCCGCACTGTACGAACTGTTGTGTACGCTGCCTGCAAAGTACCGCATTGTGCTGTATCTGCGCTATTATGAGGAGTACCAGGTGAAAGAGATTGCCGGCATATTAGGCATTACGCCAAATCTTGCCTCGACAAGACTGCTGCGGGCAAAAAAGATGCTGCGGCAAGCGCTGTTTCAACAGAATCAAACACAGGAAAAGGAGGCATTTTCGGATGGAACAGGAATTATATAAAAAAACGTATCAGCAAATCTGCATGACGGAGGAACAAAAAAACAACATTTGGCAGCGCATACGGACGCATGAAGCGGCAACCCCAAATACAGTGCGGTTCAAGACACTGTTTCCGGCGCGCGCCGCAGTCTGTGCAGGCGTGCTCTTCGTATCTGGCATGACTGTGCTTGCGTCGGGGGAATTTTCGGTGATGGACAGGCTTGCAAAGGCGATGGGATTTTTTACGGAAAATGTGCAGGAACTGACAGAAGAACAGAAAACGATTTTTGCCCAGTACGGGACGGCGCTTGGCAATGAGATCGAAATGACACATGGCACCCTGAAATTAGATGCAGCTTTATATGATGGGACGTATCTGTTTGTTCCGTTCCGCTATGCATTCCATGAGGATACAGACGGATTTTCTGAGCTGAAAGCCGGAACGGATATCCGCGGGACAAGTCTGTGGAAAGCCGGAACAGTGGCAGGTTATCACGAAGATCTTGTGTACGCGGACCATGAGCGGCTGGATTATCGCATCCGGCAGGAGCCTAAGGCAGTGACAGGCTTCATCACAAAATATCAGTATGAGATTGTGGAGGATGGTGTTTTATCGGGGAGCATACTGTTATGGACAAACGGAGACAGAATGTTTGCGAGAGGAGATATCATTGAGGTTGTCAGACATGTGCGGGAGCCTGAGCCGGAGAAACCGAAACAAGAACAGAAAGAAGCGCAAAAAGAGGAACAGCGCAGCGTGCTCACAGAATTTACATTGGAAAACCCTGTAGAGCAGAGAGAAGTACCGCTGGATGCCCAAGCCCTCAATGCGCTCGAGGAAATGGGACTTCATATAGAGAACATGACCATATCCCCGCTGTCACTCCAATATACTGGCAGCGGCACGCACAGGGATATCACGCGCACTTATATGGAGGTGGTTTTGAAGGATGGCAGCGTTGTGAGCGACATAGTGGAAGGTCATGAAACTGCGCACGGTGCAGCAGAGCAGGAAACGACAGCCTTTTATACCCACCAGTTTTTTACGATGCCCGTCCTGCCGGAAGAAATCGCGCGCGTGCGCGTGTGGAATGATCGCGCGGAAGAATTGTGGATTGAGGTAGTTGAATCGTTCGGGAATCAGTGATAAAATGGCTATGATATGGCGTTGCGATTTAAAATCAGAAAACCTTGAGATGTAGAAAAGGAGAAATGGAAATGACTAGCCAGACATTACGCGAAGCACGAAAATATGAGGAGACTGCTGAGAAGAATATTGCGAAGGAGGAGCGGCCCGATTTTCATCTGAGTTCCCGTGTGGGGTGGATGAACGACCCCAACGGATTTTCTTATTATAATGGGATGTACCATTTGTTTTACCAGTACTATCCCTACGAATCTAAATGGGGACCGATGCACTGGGGACATGCCGTGAGCAAAGACCTTCTGCACTGGGAGTATCTTCCGGCAGCGCTTGCGCCGGACGAGACATATGACAGGGACGGGTGCTTTTCGGGAAGTGCGCTGACGCTTCCTGACGGCAGGCAGCTTCTGATGTATACGAGCGTCATTAAGGAGCGTCAGGAAAACGATGACATCCGTGATATTCAGACACAGAGTCTCGCAGTCGGTGACGGACTTGACTATCAAAAGTACGAAAAAAATCCCGTCCTCGATGAGAAGGATTTGCCCGAGGGCGCCAGCAAGTTTGATTTTCGTGACCCGAAAGTGTGGCAGAATGCGGACGGTACGTACAGTTGTGTTTTTGGAAACGCGATGGCGGACGGTGACGGACAAGTCTTATTATATGGAAGCAAGGACGGATTCCAGTGGGAATTTGAGAAGGTGTTGGTCTCAAACAATGGCCGCTTTGGCAAAATGTGGGAGTGCCCCGATTTCTTTCCGCTGGACGGGAAATGGGTTCTTCTCGCAAGTCCGACGGACATGCTGCCGCAGGGGTTTGAGTACCACAATGGAAATGGTTCGCTCTGCCTGATTGGCGCCTATGAAGAGCAGACAAAAACATTTCATGAGGAGCATGACCAAGCCATTGATTACGGCATTGATTTCTATGCGTCGCAGACGACACTCGCTCCGGACGGTCGTCGGATTATGGTCGGCTGGATGCAGAACTGGGATACTTGTCCGCTGCGCTCGCCGGAGGAGCCGTGGATCGGTCAGATGAGCCTGCCAAGAGAGCTGTCCATCCGAAACGGCAGACTTTATCAGACGCCCGTGCGGGAGCTGGACGCGATGCGGTGCAACAAGACGGTGCACGAAAAGGTATCTTTTACGGGCACAGTCAGCCTTGCAGGCGTACAAGGGCGGTGTGTGGATATGGAGTTAACCTTGCGGGCGGGTGACGCCAATGCGCTTTACCAGAAGTTTGCGGTCCGCTTTGCGCAGAATGACAAATACCAGACTTCATTGAGTTTCCGCCCGCGTGAATCCATCCTTAAGGTGGATCGGAAGTTCTCCGGTTCGCGCAGGGCAATCATCCACCAGAGACGCAGCCTTGTCAACAGCAAGGACGGGAATTTAAACCTGCGCATCATCCTTGACCGCTTTAGCGTGGAAGTGTTTGTCAATGACGGGGAACAAGTCCTGACAGCGGCGATGTACACAGATCTGTCGGCGCAGGGGATTTCCTTCTTTGCGGACGGAATGGTGGAGATGGATGTCATAAAGTATGACTTGATGTAGTTTCGTCCATGTGTTAAAATTTTTACAATCACGAAAGGAGCAATTACTTATGGGCAATTATGACGTAACGGCGTTAGGAGAACTGTTGATCGATTTCACGGAAAACGGGGTGAGCGGACAAGGGAATCCGCTGTTTGAGGCAAATCCGGGGGGAGCGCCCTGCAATGTATTGGCGATGCTCTCTAAGCTTGGGCGTCAGACTTCCTTTATCGGAAAAGTGGGGAAAGACTTTTTTGGCGAACAGTTAAAAAGTGCCGTCATGGAGGTTGGCATCCATGCGGACAGCCTGTATATGGACGAGGAAGTACACACGACGCTTGCCTTAGTACACACAGAACCCGATGGGGACAGGGATTTTTCGTTCTACCGCAACCCGGGGGCGGACATGATGCTGACAGAGGCAGAGATTCCGGCGCAACAGATACGGGATTCCAAAATCTTTCATTTTGGCACCTTGTCCATGACACATGAGGGCGTGCGTGCCGCGACCAGAAAGGCAGTCGGCATTGCAAAGGAGTCCGGAGCAGTCATTTCGTTTGACCCGAACTTGAGACCGCCGCTCTGGAAATCGCTCGAGGACGCAAAAGAGCAGGTCAAGTATGGTTTGGCACACTGCGACGTCCTGAAGATATCGGACAATGAAATCCAGTGGTTTACCGGGGAGGAGGATTTTGACGCAGGCATTCAAAAACTGCGCGGACAGTACCAGATTCCGCTGATACTGCTCTCTATGGGAAAAGAGGGAAGCCGGGCATATTACAAAGACCTTCGCGTCGAAGTAAAGCCTTTTTTGCAGGAAAAAACCATTGAGACCACGGGCGCGGGCGATACATTTGGCGCTTGCTGTCTGCACCATGTCCTGAAGTATGGGATGGACGGATTTGACGAGCAAAAACTTGTGGAAATGCTCACGTTCGCCAATGCAGCCGCGTCGATTATCACGACGAGAAAGGGCGCGCTGCGCGTGATGCCGTCGCCTGCGGAAATTGAAGAATTGATCAAAGGATAACCGGGCAGGGGACAATTCCCCGCTCGGTTTCTGTTTGAAGGGGACTTTTTCAGTTACTTTTCACACCCACGCCAAAGTAGTGGGAATCATGCGCCAAATTGAAAAAATAGATAATTCCTATTGACATACTATGGATTTAGGAGTATGATACATTTATGCCAAAACATACCAAATAAATAGGAATAGTATAAGATAACAACATGCATGACAATGGAGGAGCGTATTATGAGTCATAACATCGACAATGGAAACACGAACAATGAAAACACAAAAAAAAGAAACTATGCAGACAGATCCTTAAAATTCGAAACGTTACAGCTTCATGTGGGACAAGAGGCACCAGACCCGGTGACGGACGCGAGAGCGGTTCCGATCTATCAGACCTCGTCCTTTGTATTTAAAAATTCAGCCCACGCTGCGGCTCGGTTTGCACTGCAGGACGCAGGAAACATCTATGGCAGACTGACAAACCCCACAGAGGACGTTTTCGAGCAGCGCATGGCAAGGCTTGAGGGCGGCGTGGCAGCGCTTGCAACGGCATCGGGGGCAGCAGCCGTCACCTACACGATTCAGAATCTTGCGCAGAACGGCGGGCATATCGTCGCGGCAAAAAATATTTACGGCGGCACCTATAACCTGCTTGCGCACACATTAGCCGAATACGGTGTTACCACAACATTCGTGGACCCGCTCGATGTCGCTAACTTTGAGAAAGCGATTCAGGATAATACAAAAGCTCTGTATATTGAAACACTAGGCAATCCCAACTCCGAGGTTTCAGACATTGAGGCGGTGGCAAAAATTGCCCATGCCCACAATCTGCCGCTTGTCGTTGACAGCACATTTGCGACGCCGTACCTCGTGCGCCCCATCGAGTACGGTGCCGATATCGTTGTGCATTCTGCCACCAAATTTATCGGCGGACACGGCACTACCATCGGCGGCATTATCATAGATGGAGGCAAGTTTGACTGGAGGGCAGGCGGAAAGTTCCCACAGTTTACAGAGCCGAATCCGAGCTATCATGGCATCAGCTTTGCGGATGCAGCAGGACCTGCGGCGTTTGTCACCAGAATCAGAGCCATTTTGCTGCGCGATATGGGCGCCACGCTCTCACCATTCCATGCGTTTATCTTTTTGCAGGGGCTTGAAACGCTCTCCCTGCGCGTGGAGCGCCATGTGGAAAATGCGCTGAAGGTCGTTGACTATCTTTCAAAGCATCCGTTGGTGGAAAAGGTGAATCACCCGGCAGTAACAGATGACCCGGAACAGCAGCGTCTCTACAAAAAATATTTTCCGAACGGAGGCGGTTCCATTTTTACGTTTGAAATCAAAGGCGGCGAGCAGAATGCCAGAACATTTATCGACAATCTTGAACTGTTCTCGCTGCTCGCAAATGTAGCGGATGCCAAATCACTTGTCATCCATCCTTACTCGACAACCCACGCAGAGTTGAATGAGCAGGAGAAAGCAGAGCAGGGTATTAAACCCAACACCATCCGTTTGTCGATCGGCATCGAGCACATTGATGACATTATCGAGGACTTGGAGGAGGCATTCCGGGCAGTACAGCAATAAAATAGGACGAAAGGAATAAAAAAATGACAATCTATAAAGGATTCACAGATATCATTGGAAAAACGCCGCTAGTGGAGGTTACAAAAATCGAACATACATATGGACTGGCTGCAAAACTACTCGTAAAGCTTGAGTACCGAAATCCTGCTGGCAGCGTCAAGGACAGAGCAGCATTTTATATGATCAAGGATGCAGAGGAAAAGGGCATTTTAAAAGAAGGCGCAGTCTTGATAGAGCCAACAAGCGGAAATACAGGCATCGGGCTTGCCGCGATTGCAGCAGCAAAGGGCTACCGCGCAATCTTTACCATGCCGGACACCATGAGCGTAGAGCGCAGAAATATTCTGAAAGCCTATGGTGCGGAGATCGTGTTGACAGAGGGTGCAAAGGGGATGAAAGGAGCGATTGCGAAGGCAGAGGAGCTTGAAAAGGAGATCGAGGGCGCTTATATGCCTGCTCAGTTTGACAATCCGGCAAACGCACAGGCGCACTATGATACGACCGGACCGGAAATATGGGAGGATACCGAAGGGACTGTCGATATTTTTGTCGCCTGCGTCGGAACCGGAGGCACCATCACAGGCACAGGTAAATTTTTGAAAAAAAAGAACCCTGACATAAAAGTGGTTGCGGTGGAACCTGCAAGCTCTCCGGTGCTGTCAGGCGGACAGCCGGGTGCGCACAAGATACAGGGCATCGGCGCCGGATTTATTCCGACAGTGCTTGATACCAGCATCTATGATGAAATCATAACAGTCGAGAACGACCTTGCTTTTGAGATGTCAAAGGAGCTGACAAAAAGAGAGGGGATTCTTACAGGCATATCCTCCGGCGCGGCGCTCCACGCGGCAGTGGAGTTGGCAAAACGACCTGAGAATGCAGGAAAAACCATTGTGGCGCTCCTGCCAGACAGTGGGGACCGATATTACTCGACGCCGCTTTTTACAGAATCATGACACGAACAGGCTGTCAGATGAATTTACATTCGTCTGACAGTTTTTTATGCGCACGGGCACCCAGAGGAAATATGTCAGCATGCGCTGACGGGCGCCCGGCGCGCGGGTAGGGAAAGTTTCCCTACTCGATTTATCTATTATAGACAAATGTTTTATATCATGGATATAAATTCTTGTAAAAAATAACAGAATATGGTAGCATGTATTATATATCAATGAAGTTAAGGGATGCAGACAATAGGATGGATGCACAGAACAAGTGTACATTTCAGAGAAAAGGAAGGTAGGACCGTTATGGAGAGAAGAGGATTAAAATTAACACTGCGTCTGGTGCTTGTGACAGCAGTTCCACTGATACTGATGTTTGGCTTTGCGATCGTGGGGCTGGGTTCGTCCTGTATCTCGATCATAGACTCAATGGTGCAGCATGAACTGTCCACTGCACAGTATGCCTTCGAGACAGCGATCGGAAATATCGCACAAGGTACATATATGTACACCAATGGTAAATTTTATAAAGGCAAACGAAATATCAGTGACAATACCAAGTTTTTTGATGACTTCAGCCATGAAGTGGACCTGCAGGTTACCATATTTTATGGGAATATCCGCGTCGCGACAAGCCTTGTTGATGAGGAAGGCAGCCGCATGGTCGGGACGGAAGCCCTGCCAGAGATCTATGAGCAGGTAGTCAATCAAGGACAGGATTACTACTCTGATCATGTGGAGATCGCCGGCGCGACATACTATGCAATGTACTGCCCTCTGTATCAGCACAATTCGGATGAAATTATAGGCATGACATTTGTCGGGCTGGAGAAGAGTACCATCAATTCCATTTATGTGGCAAATTTTATGAAAAATCTGATCATTTTGATCATCATATTTGCTTTTGGCATTGTTGCGACGATCTCCTCTGTCAAGGTGATTATCAGGGCAATTCAGGAAGTGATTGAGAAGCTCAACAGACTGGCAGACGGGCAGCTCAATGTAAAGGTTGCAGCGAAACTCCTGCGCAGGAGAGATGAGATTGGGGATATTGCACACAGCGTTGAGAAGCTGGTGGGGAGTCTGACGAGCATTGTGATGGATATCAAGCGGGCAGCCGGCAATCTCGATGGAATTTCGAGCGGTTTTTCCGGTTCCTTTGGAAAGATGGCTGGCAATATTTCCAACGTGGACACCGCCGTGGAGGAGATGGCGTCCGGCTCTACCCAGCAGGCGCAGGATACCGCAGATGTCGGCAATAAGATTCAGTATATGGGAGATGCTGTTGAGACGACTGCACAGAATGTAGAGCGGCTTGTGGGCAATACCGACAAGATGCGGGAATACAATAGAAGCGTTGACGATACACTCATTGAGTTGATTCGAATCAGTAATGAGACGAAGGATGCATTTGATGTGGTCTATGAGCAGACGAATATGACAAACCAGTCTGCACAGGAGATTCAGACAGCGGCGGATGTCATCACGGACATTGCGGACCAGACCAATCTGCTCTCGCTCAATGCCAGCATCGAGGCAGCGCGTGCTGGGGAGCATGGGAAGGGCTTTTCGGTGGTGGCAGATGAGATCCGGAAACTTGCAGAGCAGTCCGCGGAGTCTGCAAGCCGCATTACAGGCATCATCGCTATGCTGATTACCAATTCGAACACAACGGTAGATACGATGAAAAACGTCACAGAGGCAATGGATAAACAGGGTGATGAGCTTGATAAGACCAAGACCGTCTTTAACAGTTTAAATCATGAGATCAGAGAAGTAGGCGGCGCTGTGGATAATATCAGAGGTGAGATTGATAAGCTCAATGAGCTTAAGTCAGATGTTCTTAATGCAGTTTCGAATCTGGCGTCCATCGCGGAGGAGAATGCGGCAAGCACGCAGGAAACTTCGGCATCTATGCAGGAGCTGGGGCAGATTGTCTCCGAGTGCAGTGGAGAGGTGGAACGGATTATAGATACATCGAAAGGACTGACCCGGAATATGGAAGTATTTACATTAGAGTAGCAAAAGGCGCTGCCGTCAGGCAGCGCTCTTGTTATGATTGGGTGTATGGTCTGTGGAGGGAGTACCGATGAGCGGAAGCAGTCCGGCTTTTTTTAGGGCAGGGCGAAGTGCATTGTATACAGCAACCGCGACAACAGTAGATGTGACAGCGTTGATGGAGGTCGTTGTGATGTTTGGCAGCAGTGACAGTTCGGCAATCGGTTTTCCGAGTATAATTAATTTGTAAAAATAGCTGAATACGGGGTCAAAGATCATGTTGAAACCCAGACCGCATATAGCGGCGGTCAGGGACCAGCGAAAGGCTGCCCTGCTATCTTGACACCTTGATAATTTGCCGATTTTGTGTGCGACGAGACCCGTGACCAGCCCAATACATAATTTTAGCAAAAAGGTCTTGGGCGCCGACAAAATATAGATTGGATCAAGCAGGTCGCCGATTGTCATGCCGACAGCGCCGCCAATGCCCCCCAAGGGTCCGCCCAGAAGCAGCGCGCCAAGTACACATACAGCGTTTCCCAGGTGAATGCTTGTGGCATCGGATGTGCCGGGAATCATGATTTTAATTTGTAAAAATGTAAAGACAACGTACGATAATGCCGCCGTCAAACCGGTCAGAGCGATTTTGTAAGCGGTTGAATTTTTCTGGTTCATACTGTTCCTCCTCATTGTGGTATAATTTTTATTCTCTTTTGAT
>CAMWJQ010000037.1 GCA_947174615.1 uncultured Lachnospiraceae bacterium | reverse complement strand
AAAATATATTGGTAAAAATAATAAATAATACATATGCGAAAAACGAATGGAAAAACAGCTTGAAATCCCCCGGAATATATGATATATTAATAAAAATGTAACCAATACCAACAAACTCTTTGCACTGCATTCATACGACAGTACAAACTGAGCAGGCCGGGGCGATACCCTTGGAGCCGGGTCGCGTTGCGACAGTGGATTTAGCACATCCGCGGGACAGTAGTTGCTAATACTGATACGTGGGTGTGTTTTTTTGTCCCGTTTTTTAGTCATATGGACACCTTGTCAGTACTTGCGCATACTGGAACTGATGCTTTAGAAAGGCGGGATTTATGATGAAAACTGTAGATGAATTTGAAAAGACAGCGATGAAAGTTTCCGGGGTGAGTATCGTGGCGAATATTCTATTGTCCGCATTTAAGCTGCTTGCGGGGATACTTGCTTCTTCTGGGGCGATGATTAGCGATGCGATACACTCCGCGTCGGATGTCATCAGTACCATCGTGGTTATCATTGGGATCAGACTGTCGGGGAAGGCGTCGGACAAAGAGCACCCCTATGGGCATGAGCGCATGGAGTGTGTAGCAGCGATCATCCTTGCGACGATTCTGGCATTTACGGGATTGGGCATCGGCTATGCTGCCGTTGCAAAAATTTTATCGGGAAATTATGGGGAGCTCGCGGTGCCGGGGATGCTCGCACTTGTGGCAGCGCTCGTGTCGATTGCAGTAAAGGAGGGGATGTACTGGTATACAAGAATCCATGCGAAAAAAATCAATTCGAGCGCGCTGATGGCGGATGCGTGGCATCATCGTTCCGATGCGCTCTCGTCGGTGGGCGCCCTGGTCGGCATCACAGGGGCAAGGCTTGGATATCCTGTCTGTGATGCTATTGCCAGTCTCTGCATCTGTTTTTTTATCGAGAAAGCGGCGTATGAGATTTTTAAAGATGCCATAGACAAGATGGTTGACAAGGCCTGTGATGAGAAACTGGAAAACAGTCTGAAGAAATGCGCACTGGCTCAGGAGGGTGTGCTTGGCGTGGACCTTCTGCGCACCAGGGTTTTTGGCAATCGGGTTTATGTGGATATCGAGATCAGAGCGGACGGTGATGCGTCGCTGCGTGACGCCCATAAGATTGCAGAGCATGTGCATGACTCCATAGAGCAGAGTTTCTCCAGCGTAAAACACATCATGGTGCATGTCAATCCAGTGGAGTAGCAGTTGTAAATGATAATGTATCATGTGATAAAATCAATATAATTGAGCAGAATAAAAAGGATGCATTTAGACGAATTGGCGGGGATACTTGGAAAAGTATTCCCTTTTTGCATGCACAGGAGGACTATGAACAGTAATGCCGGATATCATGCTGCCGCAGACGGATGGATTTGCGCCGTGTTCAAAAAAGGCGAATTGTGATATACTATAAGGAATGAATCGCAGAACAGGGTTTGACAGAATCCGACTGGCGTGTTACGGTATAAAGAGTGAGAATGGCAGATTGTGGCAGCAGGGAGGTAACAATGGAATATTCTAAAAAAGAAGGAATCGGAAAAAAATTTCTGGAAGGGATCCTTGTGAGTTTTGTGATCATGGGGCTGTTTTTTCTGTTACAGCTTTTGATTGGTTTTGTGGGCGTGATGGCGGCGGTGGCGGCGTGTATCCTTCAGACGGGAATGGATGCGCAGGATGCCCAGCGTGCGGCTATGAGGATTCTCATGAATGGTAATTTTATGACGATGCTGACGGTGGTGTCTACTTTTGCGATGGCTGTATTTTCAGTGCCGGCGTACTGGCTGGTCTGGGGCAGGCGCAGGACGGCGCAGGACAGACAGTATTTCAGGGAGAATGTGCTTCGAATCAGAACATTTTCAATGATTGTCATAGGCTGTGTGGGGCTCTATTATTTGGCGCTTTTGATTGCGGCTGCAATCGCTGTGGCAAGTCCTGAGACAATGGAGAGTTATACGGATATGATGGAGTCCGCGCTTGGCGGAAGTCAGATTCTGGCAATGCTGGCGGCAGTGATTTTAGCGCCAATCAATGAAGAGTGCATTATGAGAGGGCTGATTTTGAAGAATTTACAGCGGCATTTTTCGACGCCGGCAGTGATTCTGATACAGGCAGTTATGTTTGGCGTCTTTCATGCAAACTGGGTGCAGGGACTTTATGTGCTTCCTGTGGGGGCAGCGCTCGGATACGTGGCTGTGAAGTGCCGGTCTGTGCTTCCATGTATTTTTATGCATTTATTATACAATTCGCTCTCATTTGTGGTGGTTATGCTTCCGACCTTTTGCCAGACAGGTGCTTTTGCTATTGGTGCGGTAGTGGTGAGCGCGGCGGCAGTATGGTATTTGGGAAGGACAGCACACGCAGAGTCAGAGCAGGCAGTTTAGGAGAGGTAGGACAATATGGCAGTTCGTAAATCTGACAAGAGGACAGCGCTTTTTGAAAGCGTACCAATACCGAAGGCGGTCGCATCGCTTTGTGTTCCAACGATTATCAGCTCGCTGGTGATGGTGCTCTACAATCTGGCGGACACGTATTTTGTGGGGATGCTGAATGACCCTGTGCAGAACGCGGCGGTGACGCTTGCAGGTCCTGTACTGCTCGCGTTCAATGCGGTCAACAATTTGTTTGGTGTGGGAAGTTCGAGCATGATGAGCCGGGCACTGGGACGCAAAGACTTTGACACAGTGCATCAAAGCTCAGCTTTTGGTTTTTACTGTGCGCTGGTGTGCGGCGTGCTTTTTTCGCTCCTGTGTACTGTGGGCAAGGCGCCGCTTTTGGTGCTTTTGGGTGCGGATGAAGTGACATTGCAGGCGACGTCGGAATACATGCGTTGGACCGTCACATGGGGCGCGGTACCCGCGATTTTGAATGTGGTGCTGGCGTACATGGTGCGCTCGGAGGGGGCTGCCTTCCACGCGAGCGCTGGGACCATGAGCGGCTGCCTTTTGAACATTGTGCTGGACCCTGTTTTTATCCTGCCGAGGGGACTCGGTATGGGGGCAGCAGGAGCGGGACTCGCTACATTTATCTCAAACTGTGTGGCTTGTACGTACTTTTTTATCTTAATATATAAGAAGCGAAACAGTACTTGTGTCTGCCTGCGCCCATCGCAGTTTGGTTTGAAGGGGGCGATTGTGCTCGGCGTGTGCGGTGTGGGCATCCCAGCCTCAATACAAAATCTGCTGAATGTGACAGGAATGACAATACTCAATAATTTTACATCGGTGTTCGGTGCGGATGCGGTCGCAGCGATGGGGATCACACAGAAGATTTATATGGTGCCGATGTATGTCTGTATGGGTGTTTCACAGGGGATCATGCCGCTTGTGAGTTATAATTATGCCAGTGGAAACCAGAAGCGCATGAAGTCGGCGATTGTGTTTGCAGGTGAGATCAGTATTGGGTTTATCACGGCGGCGGCAGTGTTTTTCTTTATCGACGCTGAGGGTGTGGTGCGGTTCTTTATGGATAATCCGTCGATTATAGACTACGGAATCCGGTTTATGCGGGGATTTTGTCTCGGACTGCCGTTTCTGTGTTTGGATTTTCTTGCAGTTGGCGTTTTTCAGGCGCTTGGTTTTGGGAAAAATGCGCTTGTCTTTGCCATCATGAGAAAAATTGTGCTGGAGATTCCGGCGCTGTATCTGTTGAATTACTTGTTTCCGCTGTATGGTCTTGCCTATGCGCAGTTTGTTGCGGAGTTTGTGCTTGCGATCGCAGCAGTGGTGGAGCTTATGCTGATTTTTCGCAGGCTTGGCAGGAAACAGGAGT
This sequence comes from uncultured Lachnospiraceae bacterium, assembly GCA_947174615.1. Lineage (GTDB taxonomy): Bacteria > Bacillota > Clostridia > Lachnospirales > Lachnospiraceae > COE1. The sequence goes on along the minus strand of CAMWJQ010000037.1, from coordinate 11,885 downwards.
ATGTTGAGGATGTATAGAATGTGGAGGAAGGGATAAGATGTTTCAATTAGGTAAAAAGCAGACGCTGCTCATTGTAAAGGAACTCGATTTTGGCGTGTATCTGGGAGAGGAGCACAATGCTGCCATCGAGGACAGGGTGCTGCTGCCCAGAAAGCAGGTGCCTCAGGGAAGCAGGATCGGCGACAGCATTGAGGTGTTTTTGTACAAGGATTCCAAGGACCGGATCATTGCGACGACAAACACCCCGCTTTTGAGCGTAGGAGAGGTTGGAAAGCTCAGAGTCTCACAGGTGACAAAGATTGGCGCCTTTCTGGACTGGGGGCTTGAGAAAGATGTATTGCTTCCGTATAAAGAGCAGACCGCTAAAGTGCAGGAGGGCGATGAAGTGCTGGTGGCATTCTATGTGGACAAGAGCAGCCGCTTGGCAGCTACGATGAAAGTGTACCGATATCTGCAATGCGGCAGTGCGTATCGGAAGGAAGATGTCGTGCGTGGCACGGTCTATGAGATTCGGCAGGACATAGGCGCCTTTGTGGCGGTAGACGACCGTTTTTCTGCGCTGATTCCCAATAGAGAACTTTACGGTGAGATCAAAGTGGGCGATGTGGTGTCGGCTCGCGTGTCTGCGGTCAAGGAGGATGGCAAGTTGGATTTAAGCCTGCGCGAGAAGGCATATCTACAGATTGGAAAGGATGCAGAGAAGCTTGTCAGGCTGATGGAGAAGCATGGCGGAGCGCTGTCGTTTACGGACAAGGCAGATCCGGAGCTGATTCGCTCGGAGACGGGCATGAGCAAGAATGAGTTTAAGCGGGCAGTCGGAAATCTGCTGAAAAATCAAAAGATTGTCATAAACGCCGATACCATCCGCCTTAAAATCGAGTAGGCAAGAGCCGGCTTCCCCTACCCGCGCGCCACGCACCCGTCAGCGCATACTGACATAGTTCCTCTGGGTGCTCGTGCGCAGAAAAAGAACAGCCCCGAAGGGCTGTTTCTGGTACAGTATGCATTCCATTACACACTGATGTCGATATTAGCGCCAATGCCAGGATTGACTGAGAGCTCCATCGCAGAAGCGTCGAGCATCTCTGTCATCGCAGCGGAGACAGATTCTGCCTGATCCATTGATTTCGCCAGCATGGCAGTGCCAACATCACTCAGAAGATTTGTCTGAGCCATACGCATTGAAAGACCTGGTATATCCATAAGCAACCCTCCATTCCTGCTTACTTTGTAGTACAAAAAAGAACCTACTACGATATGTATTTCGGTAGAAAGTGCTGAAAGCTAAAGAGCAGGAGGAAATACATTTAAAAAATGCATAAAAAAGTTGTTGTCAGCTATAGATTTATTTGTATAAATGTATTAAAATGAAAACAGAATGCGATGAAAAGGACAGAACACATCCGTATTTTTTTGTGGATAATGTATAAGAAGGAGAGTGGCATATGATTTCAAATCAGATCATGCAGAATACCATCGAGGGTATCAAGGCGATAGCAAGAGTGGAGCTTTTTGTGGCGGATATCGATGGTAAATTGGTGGCTTCCACCAAAACGACCGGAAACAGCTTCGAGGGTTCCGTGATAGAGTTCGTAAAGTCAGCCGCAGACAGTCAGGAGATACAGGGATGCCAGTTCTTTAAAATCTATGATGACCAACAGCTTGAGTATATCCTGATCGCCAACGATGCGGGGGAAAATGCCTACATGGTGGGGAAGATGGCAGCCTTCCAACTGCAAAATCTGATGGTGGCATACAAGGAGCGTTTTGACAAGGACAATTTCATCAAAAATCTGTTGTTGGACAACCTTCTTTTGGTGGACATTTACAGCCGTTCGAAGAAGCTCCATATACAGACTGATGTGAAACGCGCCGTTTTGATCGTTGAGTCCCAGAATGGGAGAGATGCGAATATCTTAGAGAAAGTACGTGAGAGTTTCGGGCAGAATGGCAGGGATTTTGTGACTGCGGTTGATGAGAATAATGTCATTGTCGTCAAGGAGATTGCGGACAATGAGACAAACCGTGATATCGACAAGTATGCGCGGGCGATCGAGGACAGCCTGGTCAAGGACGGCATCAAGGATGTTCATATCTCCTATGGGACAAATGTGAAGGAGATCAAGGAAGTCAGTCGTTCCTACAAGGAGGCGAAGATGGCGCTTGATGTTGGAAAGATTTTCTTTGCCGAGCGGGATATCATTGCGTACAGCGAGCTGGGGATCGGGCGTTTGATCTATCAGCTGCCCATACCGCTTTGTAAAATGTTTATCAAAGAGATTTTCGGCGGTAAGAGCCCCGATGATTTTGACGAGGAGACACTTACAACCATCAACAAGTTCTTTGAAAATTCATTGAATGTGTCGGAGACCTCAAGACAGCTTTTTATCCATCGAAACACGCTGGTCTACAGGTTGGACAAGCTGCAGAAGAGCACAGGGCTTGATCTGAGGATTTTTGAGGATGCGATTACATTCAAGATTGCGCTGATGGTGGTGCGGTATATGAAATATATGGAATCATTTGAATATTAATTATTTTATCTATTAGGAGTGGAGCAAAAAGTTGAAAACGACAGGAACAAGAAGGCGTTCGGGTGCTGGCAGCAGCGATAAGGCGATCATAATGGAGCATGTGAGTAAGGCTTACACAGTGGGCGTACCGGCATTAAATGACGTAAATCTGCATATAAATAAAGGAGAATTTGTTTTTATCGTGGGCGACAGCGGATCAGGGAAATCGACATTGATCAAGCTGCTGCTGCGGGAGCTTTTGCCCACATCGGGGAAGATCATTGTGAATGGAACGGATGTGGTCAGGCTCAAGAGACGTGCAATTCCAAAGTTCCGCAGGAGTTTGGGCGTGGTATTTCAGGACTTCAGACTCTTAAAGGACAGGAATGTCTACGACAATGTTGCTTTTGCGCAGCGCATTATTCAGATGCCCAACAGGGAGATTCGAAAGAATGTTCCATCAATTCTCTCGACGGTGGGGCTTGCGGGTAAGTACAAGGCAAGACCGAAGCAGCTTTCGGGTGGAGAACAGCAGCGCGTGGCGTTAGCGCGGGCGCTTGTCAATAAACCGCAGATTTTGCTCGCAGATGAGCCGACAGGAAATTTGGATCCCAAAAACTCATGGGAGATCATGAATCTGTTAGAGAAGATAAACAACAATGGAACCACAGTTCTGGTAGTCACACACAATCGTGAGATTGTCAATGCCATGCAGAAGCGGGTTATCACTATGAAGAAAGGCATCATTGTCAGTGATGAGGAAAAGGGTGGTTACATCGATGAGGATTAATACATTATTTTACTGTATATGGCAGGGGATACGAAATATTTTTAAGAATAAATGGTTCACGCTGGCATCCGTGGCGACAATCTCGGCATGTCTGTTTCTGTTTGGACTGTTTTATTCGATTTTGACAAACTTTCAGCACATGGTAAAAAACGCAGAGCAGGGGCTTTGTGTCAGCGCACTGCTTGAGGAGGGGCTGAGTGATGAGCGCGTGGCTGAAATCCGCAGCATGATCGTGCGCAGAACAGAGGTCAGCAATGTAGACTATGTGTCCGCGGAGGAAACATGGGCACAGTTTGTCGAGGAAAACAAACTGGGAGATGTCAGTTTTTACACAGAGAATCCACTGGAGGACTGTGCGCACTTTGACATTTATCTGAGTGATGTGTCCATGCAGACCGCACTGGTAAACTTCTTGGAATCCATTGACGGTATTCGCAAAATCAACCAGTCGTTTCTCACAGCGCAGGCGCTCACAGGGGTGAACGCCATCATAGGCTATGTCTCGCTGGGTATTATTATCATTTTGTTTTTGGTATCGATCTTTCTCATCAGCAATACCGTTTCGATTGGTATTTCTGTCAGAAAGGAAGAGATTCAGATCATGAAGTATATTGGCGCGACAGACTTTTTTACAAGGGCGCCGTTTGTGATTGAAGGAATGGTAATCGGTGTGATTGGGTCATTCCTTCCGCTGATTGCAGTATTTTTTATCTATAATGAAGCAATGATGTATGTGGCAAAACGTTTTCCGTCATTGTCACAGCTTTTGGCGTTTCTGCCAGTGGAGACAGTATTTACAGACCTTGTGCCAGTGTGTATCGGGCTGGGCGTGGGCATCGGTTTTATTGGAAGCTTTACTACCGTAAGGAAACACTTGAGCGTGTAATGAGAGTGCACAATGAAGTAGAAAGGGCAGGTTTTATGCAGAGAAGGCACTATAGAAAAGTGGCATTTTTGATGGCGGCGACAATCTTTGTGACGGCAGTGTTCGTGGGAACACCGTCGTTTGTCAGCCGGGCAGACAATATATCAGATCTCAAAAAGAGTATTGAACAGAAGCAGCAGGAGATCAAGGACGCACAAAACCAGAAGAAGCAGCTGCAGTCAGGGATGACAGATGTCAAATCGATAATCAGTGATCTTGAGCAGTCCAAGAAAGATCTTGCGGCATATGTGACACAGCTCGACGGCAATCTCGAAGAGGTTCAGTCGAGAATTGCAGAGATCAAAGAGATGATTACACAGAAGGAAGCGCAGATTACACTGGCGGTCAAAGAGCTTGACGCGGCGGTTGCAAGAGAGGAAAAGCAGTATCAGAGCATGAAGGTGCGCATCAAGAACATGTATGAGCGCGGTGATTATTTTTACTTCGAGGCAATTCTCAATGCGCGGTCATTTGGGGATATGCTGAATCGTGTGGATTATGTGGAGAAGGTATCGGAATCGGACAAACGCATGTTTGAAGAATTTCGTGCGACGAGGGAATATGTCGAGGTATGTAAGGCGCAGCTAGAGTCAGAGCAGGAACTTTTGGAGGAAGCGAAGCGCAATGTCGAGGCTGAGGAGGCGTCCTTAGAGCGTCTCATCACGCAGAAACAGGCAGATATCAAGGCGTATGAGACGGACATTCGCAACAGAGAGCAGCTTTTGCGGGAGTATGAGGCGGAGATTGCGGCGCAGAATGCCGAGATCAAGGAGCTTGAGGAGATTTCTAAGACCTTGCAGAAACAGCTTGAGGAGGCAAATGGAAAGAAGAAAACTTATGATGGAGGCATGTTTACATGGCCTGCGCCGTCATATACGCGGATTTCTGACGAGTATGGCGAGCGTATGCATCCGACTTTGAATGTCATGAAATTCCACAATGGGCTGGATTTGGCAGCGCCGGGTGGATCGCCGATTCTTGCGGCGTATGGCGGGACGGTGGTTGCAGCGGCGTACAGCAGCACGATGGGCAATTATATTATGCTGTACCATGGCGATAACTTGTATACAATCTACATGCATGCGTCAAAGCTGTATGTCTCACAGGGGGCAGAGGTCACAAAGGGACAAAAGATTGCCGCAGTCGGCACGACAGGGAGGTCTACTGGAAATCATCTGCACTTTGGCGTGAGATTGAATGGTAATTATGTGAATCCATGGAATTACCTGAAATAACAGAAATAGATCATATAGAAAAGCTATTATAAAAAAGACTATTATAAAAAAGCTGTAAACAAAGAGGTTATAGAATGCAAAACCAAACAAATAAGTCAACCACCAAATATTATATTTTGGGCATTGTCACGGGGATTTTGGCAGCGATCGCAGTCACACTTGGCATTGTGGGTATGGTACGGTTTTTTCATGTGATCCTGCCGCTCGCCAGGGGAAATGCGATGGCAGAGTCACACATAACAGATGGAACTGTGGAGAAGAAACTCGCGCTCTTGGAGGATACGATACAGAAGTATTTCTGGAAGGATGTCGAGGAAGAAACGCTGGAGGACGGACTATACAGAGGGCTTCTGCGTTCGCTGGAGGACCCATATAGTGTCTATTATACAAATGAAGAGCTGGTCGCATTACAGCAGCAGACAGAAGGTATTTATTATGGAATCGGCGCCTATATTCAGGACGGAGATACAGGGTATGTGCAGATCAGCGGCGTAATCAAGAATACACCTGCGGAGACGAGCGGTCTGATGAAGGGAGACTACATTTATAAAGTCAATGGCGAGGATATGCAGGGCAGGGATAAAGCCTATGTCGTGAGTAAGATCAAAGGGGAAGAGCACACTTATGTGACGCTCACGATCCTTCGGGAAAACGCATCAGAGCCATTGGAGATTGATGTGGAGCGCAGAAAAATTGAAAGTCCTACTGTGGAATATGAAATGCTCGACAATGGTATGGCATATATCCAAATTGTTGAATTTGACCTAGTGACAACAGGGCAGTTTGAGGCTGCCTATGAGCAGGCACAGGCAGAAGGCATGAAGGGGCTGATAATTGATCTGCGAGGCAATCCGGGCGGAAATCTGTCTACGGTCTGTGATATCGCGCGTATGCTTCTCCCGGAGGGGCTGATTGTCTATACAGAGGATAAATATGGAAAACGCGAGGAATATACCTGCAAGGGTGACAATGCCATTCAAGTGCCGCTGGTCGTGCTCACGGACGGACTCAGTGCGAGCGCGTCCGAGATTCTCGCGGGAGCAGTGAAGGATTATCAGATTGGCACGCTTGTAGGGACAACGACATTCGGCAAGGGGATTGTTCAGAAAGTGATCAATCTGTCGGATGGTTCGGCAGTCAAGCTTACAGTGAGCAGTTATTTTACGCCAAATGGAAATAATATTCATGGGATTGGTATTGAGCCTGATGTGGAAGTCCAGTTTGATGCAGAGCTCTATAAGAATGGCACAGACAATCAGTTGGAAAAGGCAAAAGAAGTGCTGGCTGAGTTGATGCGCTGATAAGGAGGATACCCCCCCAGAAGTAGATTTTACTTTTGGGGGGGCTTTATGCACATAATGTTCCAGTTTTAGTTATTGAGAAGAGCGAAAGAGCGGAGGTAGGAGAGATGAAGAGAGCAGTTACGGTGGGGCTGTTGGCAAGCGGAATTACAGATAATTTCAGCATTATGGTCTGTAGGGGCGCTATGAAGGCTGCCCGCGAAATGGATGTGAAGCTGGTTATTTTCCCCGGGAAATACCTGGACAGAGATCTCACGGCAAGGAAGGAAATCTTATATGAGTATCAGTACAATACACTCTTTTCCTATGCAGAGGGAAAACGGCTGGATGCCGTTTTAATCATGGCAGACAGTATTGGCTGCTATGCGGAGGCAGACCGCGTCAGACAGCTTATACAACAGTACAGTGAGATACCGTGTGTTCTGATTGCCTCAAAACTGGAGGGATATGTCAGTGTAAATTATGATAATTACAATGGTATCAGCGAGGCGATGAACTATATGATTCGCGACCTTGGCATGGAGAAGATTGGGATGGTCGGCGGTCCGGAGGGCAATACAGACGCCAAGGAGCGCAAAAATACCTTTATCCGAGTACTGGAAGAAAATCAGATGACATTTGATGAGGATTGTTACATAGAGGGAAATCTGTCGAGGTACTCAGGAGGGATCTTTGATACTTTTATAGAAAAGAATCCGCAGATACAGGGGATATTTTGTGTCAATGATGATACAGCGATCGGTCTATATGAAGCCTTGAGGCAGCATGGAAGAACACCGGGTAAGGATGTGAGAATCTTTGGTTATGACAACATGCTTGCCTCTGCCAAGATGGAACCGCCGCTTGCCTCTGTCTGGGCGGACCCTACACAATTGGGAGAGAAGGCAATGAACACAGCGCTGCGGCTCATAAAGGGTGAGCGTGTGGAAGATCAGGTGCTGTCCACGAAGTTTATCAAAAGAGATTCCCTTGGAACAATCAAGAAAAAGGACGGATTGCAGTCTGACAAGTGGCTTGACAGAAGCAGCATTGACAAGTATTTCAATGATATTTTCTATCGCGGCAATCTCTTGGAGCTCAAAGCTGCCTACAGGGCATTTATGAACAATATAATTGATTTATATGAGTTAGAGGCTGTGACGAAAGAACAGAAAAATGAGGAAAAATATGAGCTTTTGAGAACATTCGATACGCTGGTTGGCTGCGGTGCGATGGAGTATGCCGACATGGAGAATTTCCTGACGCATATAGAACATATGCATCGCGCATTTCAGCAAAAAGGCGGCAAGGGCTATGAGCTGGAAGATGTATTTGCTGTCATTTACCGCAGAACGGTGATGGCAGTCGAGCAGCACTTGGGCAGAATCTCAGAATCGAGAGAGGATGAGCAGTATGCGATGAAGCTGTTTGTGCGGGATATCATGCAGTTTGAGAAGGGGAATGACCAGAGTTATGCGGTATTGTTAGAGCACTTAGGCTGGCTCGATATTCAAAATGCATATATTTATGTTTTCAAGAAACCTCTCATGCATCTGGAACATGAGGTGCTGGAAATACCAGACAAGCTGTATTTAAAAGCAGTGCGCAGTGCAGGCGTGGTGACAAGTGTTCTCGGCGCACAGCAGCAGCGGTTGACAGACACGATCTTTCGTGACAGCCAAGTGGGGCAGGAGACAGCCTCGCTTGTCGTGCTGCCGCTGTTCTCTAATGAGATGCTGTACGGTATCCTGATCTGCGATATGACGGAAAAGCTGTTTGAGAATGGAGAGTTTCTGGTGAATCAGATGGGGGCAGCGATCAAGATGCTGGAGCTTCTAAAATCCAACGAGCAGATTCAGCGGCAGCTGGAGGAGAGTCTGATCACACTCAAGGAAAACAACATTGTCCTCGATACGCTTTCAAAATCAGACGCGCTCACAGGCATCATGAACCGCCGCGGTTTCTACCATTCGGGAGAGAAACTTCTGGAGAAGAACAAACAGGCGGGCGAGAGGACGCTGGTTGCGTACATAGATATGAACAATCTAAAGATCATCAATGACAGATATGGTCATGACGAGGGGGATTTTTCGATCAAGCTAATCAGCGACCTGCTCACGGAGACAGCGGGCAGCACAGGGCTTGTCGGCAGAGTCGGCGGCGATGAGTTCGCGTTGATTATGCCTGCGCCGCCTTCGGGGGAAGCCGCCGAGGGCGAGAAAGCGTTTGTGGAGCGGATTTATAAGCGTTTTGGGCAGTATAATAAAGGGAGTGCGAAAGTCTATAATATTACAGTGTCTGTGGGAACCTGTATGGTGGAGGCAGGCGATGTGCTGACGCTCAAAGAGGCGATGACCCTCGCGGACGGGAAGCTGTACGAGGAGAAACAGAACCGGGTGAAGAGTGTGGCGAAGTAGAGCAGAATATTCGGGCAAAAGAGCTTGGTATGAACCTTAGAGAGCAGGAAAGGGGATTTTAACATGAAACAAAAATTAGACAGAACATTGGGGATGTACTCTGCGCTGATGATTAGTATTGGGACGATGATTGGATCGGCGATTTTTGTGCTGGCAGGCACAAGCTATGCCACGGCGGGACCCGGCGCGTCGCTTGCAATCTTTCTGGCAGGTATCGCGGCAGTCTTTACGGGGTTGTCGTTTGCAGAGCTGGTGACGGTCATCCCCAAGGCGGGCGGCGGCTATGTGTATGTGAAGGAGGCGACGGGCAACAATATTATCGGTTTTATCTGCGGCTGGGGCTTCTGGCTCGGATATGCCATGTCGTGCGGTCTGTTTGCACTGGGGTTTGGAAATTTTATCAATTATATTTTTCCGTTTATTCCACAGATGGCAGCGGCGTATCTGCTCGTGGTGTATGTCATGTTCACGAATATCAAGGGGACAAAAAGTTCCGGGACTTTGCAGAATATTATTACGACAATGCTGGTTGCGCTGCTGGCGCTCTACGTAGTAGTCGGCATCTTTCATATGGATATGGACAATCAGACGCCCTATACGCCGCAGGGGATGCCGGGCGTATTCAATGCGATGGGATTTCTGTATATGACGTATATCGGCTACGGACTTATCACGACAGCCAGCGAAGAGGTCATTGAGCCGGAAAAGACGATTCCCAAGGCGATTTTGATTTCTATTGCGGCTGTGATTGTGATCAAGACGTCGGTGTTTTTTATCGGCTGTGGGATTCTGCCTTGGCAGCAGCTCGTGCCGGAGGTCACAAGCACGCCAATGATTGATACAGCAGTGCAGATCGGCGGGGCAGTTGGGGGATACCTGTTTGCCTTTGCCGGGATACTGGCGACGCTCTCTTCTATTAATACGGCGGTCATGGCATCCTCCAGGACTTCCTTTGCGATGGCGAGAGACCAGCGCCTGCCGAGTTTGTTCAAAGCAATCAACCGCTCGACAAAAACGCCGGTTTTTTCGATTGTTGTATCCTCGATTATCGTGTTTATTGCGGTGTCGATTCGGGATTTGGAACATATTTCAACCGTGACGAGCATCTTTTCGCTGACAGGATACAGTCTTGTCAATGTGGCGCTGATTCTCTTTCGCCAGCAGAAACCGGAACTTGAGCGCAAATTCCGTGTGCCGCTGTATCCGCTTACACCGATACTTGGTATTGGGATGAATCTGTTTTTGATCGTCAATCTGGCAATATCAGACCGCCCGGCTCTGATCATCGCAGTCTCTGTGATTGGGGCAGGGATTTTGTACTATTATCTTATCATGCCGAAATTAAAATATGCATCCAAGGGAATTTCGATCGTCGATGTGCCGGAGATTAAAACGCAGAAGAAAGAGAACAGAAAGAATGAGATTATTATTCCGGTTTCCAATCCCAATACGGCGGAGGGACTTTTGGATTTTGGCAGAACGATCGCGCTGTCTGAGGAGAGTACCACCGTGGTTCCTGTGAAGGTCAATGTGTTTCCGGATAATCTGCTCACAATCGCAGACTATGATGTCATGATGCAGTCGATGGGAGTACAGGACAGTGTTGTCCGGATGCTCAAGGAATACGAGGCGGAACCGTGCATGAGACCCGTTCTGATTAATTCGAGAGATGCGTTTCACGCAATCATGTCTGTAGTCAGGAAGGAGAAAAATCCGCTGGTGATTATGGGATGGCATGGTTCCGGGCTGGCAAAATACATGCATGGCAATATCACATACAGGATGCTGCAGGAAGCGCCTGCGGATGTCGGCGTGCTGCGGATGCATGACCGGGAGAGGACATTTCAAAACATTTTGTTCCCCTACGGCGGTGGGAAGTACTCAAAGATGACAGCGAAAGTAGTCAACCGGATTGCGAATGCATATGACGCGAGGATTACACTGCTGAATGTGGTCGATCACGAGGAGGATGTGGAGGATACCAGAGTGTATCTGAATAAATCGGCAGCGAAGTTTGACCAGCCCACAGAGATTAAGGTATGCAGCGGGGATTTGATCGAGCGGGTGGTAGAATACTCGAAACAGTATGATTTAATCATTATGGGGGCGTCGCTTGACTGGGGAATCCAAGAGGTTGTAACGGGATTCCGGACAGACAAGATCATGGAGCAGGCAGCGTGTTCGGTACTGATTATCAAGAGCTATGACATTTTCTTACAGCGGACAAAGGTGAGGGGATTTATTCACAAGACACGCAAGGCGATTCACCAATAAGGAACTACATATGGCATATAAAAAACTGATGTAAACCAGGTGCGGCGCCTGTTTTACATCAGTTTTTCTGATCTGGCGGACAAAATACCAGTAAATCCTGTATTTCACAGTCCAACGCGGTACAGAGCTTGCAGAGGACAGATACATCCAGTCGTGTCACAGTATTTGTACAGTAATTGTCAACCTGCTTCCAATTCATCTCCGCTTTGTGAGACAGTTTATTTTTATTCAGCCCTTTCTTTTGCAGCAAATCATTTAATTTGATTTCTATATGCCCATATTCATTATCCAAAACAATTCTCCCTAAAACTTTTGTCAGATTTTCCCTGTTTATAGTGTATCAAATTTTTGAACTTTTGTCGATATGTGTCGAACGGTGTAGCTCGATTTTTCTTGTTTTCTTGTAGAAAACTTGTTATAGTGTAGTAAGAAAAGATAAAAAGTAATATAA
>CAMWJQ010000036.1 GCA_947174615.1 uncultured Lachnospiraceae bacterium | reverse complement strand
GTGCATAAGACGGACGGCACGCTCGCAGACGAGGAGTATTTACAGGCGGTCTTGCTGTGTTATGCGGAGCAGAGCTGGCACAGTGTGGACAAGAATGCCCGGCTTCTTGCGGCGGAATTAAACGCGGCAGAGTTTGCAGTCTATGTCGGTGAGCTGTTTGACAAGTGGATTGCAGCCGGCGCAGAGGCGAAAAAAGACTGGGTGCTCTTCGCGGCATCCATTCATGGCAATGAGGACATGCTTCCAAAGCTGTATCATCAGATTCAGGAGTGGCCCAAGGTGTCAAGAGGCGCGATTGCGGCGGAGGCAGTGCGCGCGCTGGCACTAAACCCGTCGCCGCGCGCATTGCTGCTCGTGGACGACATAGCGCGGAAGTTCAAGCACAAGCAGGTAAAAAACGGCGCGGTGCGTGCACTGGACGAAGCTGCCAAAATACTGGGCATCAGCCGAGAGGAGCTTGCTGACCGCATTGTGCCGGATCTGGGCTTTGACGCGAAGATGCAGCGGACATTTGATTACGGTGCGCGTGTTTTTAAAGTAATGCTCACGCCGTCGCTCGACATTGAAGTGTTTGACGAAGACGGAAAGAAATTAAAAAATCTGCCTGCGCCGGCAAAGAAGGACGATGAGGAGAAGGCGGCAGAGGCGTATGCGGCATTTAAAGAGATGAAAAAACAAATGAAGGCGGCTGTCACCAGCCAGAAAGCGCGCCTGGAATCCGCCTTGTCCGCAAAGCGGGAGTGGGACGCGGACGCGTGGAAGAACTTGTTTGTCGGCAATCCGCTGATGCATCAGTTTGCGATTGGCTTGATCTGGGGAGTCTATGAGAGCGGCAGACTGACGCAGAGTTTCCGCTATATGGAGGATGGCTCATTCAACACGCAGAACGGGGAGGAGTACACGATGCCCCCAAAAGCCCGCATCGGCTTAGTGCACCCAGTGGAGCTCTCGGACGAGGAAAAGGCGGCGTGGAAAGAGCAGCTTACAGATTATGAGATCGCACAGCCCGTCGAACAGCTTGACAGACCGGTGTACCGCATGACAGAGGAGGAGACGGACAGCAAGCGTTTAGAGCGCTTTGGCGGCTGTGTCTTAAATGACCTCTCCTTGAACGGCAAGCTGACAGCACTTGGCTGGTATCGCGGATCGGTGGAGGACGCAGGCGGTTACAATACCTATTATCGGGAGGACGCAGCGATCGGATTGGGCGTCAAGCTGCATTTCTCAGGGAGTTTTGTCGGCTGGCATGAGGAGGAAGTGACCGTCTATGAGGCAGGATTTTACAAGGCGGGCGAGTCCGCATGCCGCAGCTATGCGATACCGGAGAAGGATGTCAAAAAAGCTTTGTATTTAAAAGATGTCCCGCAAAGATATTTCAGTGAGATCGTACTGCAGTTGACCAAGGCGACGGCGTCTTGTGACGAGCGGGAAACAGACTGGAAAAACGATGCAGGACTGAGCCCGCAGTAAGAAGCGGACTGGAAAACAATATAGGATCGGGTCCGCAGTAAGAAGCGGATTCAGATGGAGATTAAGAATGATAAGGAGGACTATACCATGATACTCAATACGAGTGACAAGCAGACTTCGGCAGTGGATGAGATGCTCAAATATCTTGAAAAAAGGGGAGTGCTGGAAAAAGACCTTGTGCTGGCAGAGCAGTACATAAACAGCGAGGCGGGCGACGAGGTGCTGGACCAGTTTCATCGGATTGATTTTTATTCTGCCCCAATCACCTATGAGGTAAAACATGAGATGCGCTCGGTCATGACATGGCGGGATAAGGAGGACACGAAAGCGCTGTGCACCCGCTTTCTCAATGTGCTGTATGCGATCGGTCATCACACCTGCACCTGCCTGTTCTATGGCGATGCCGCAGATAGTATGGCAGGCTGCGATTTGTATAAGCGGGTGGTGTTATTTATAGAGTTTCAGATGAGGATCAATGGGCATCTGGACACGTATGATACCGACCACCTGCTCAGCATGGCGGAGAACAAACCTGACACGCTTGTCGGAATTTTAGACCAGCTAAAGGGTGAGGGCGCCAGGTATTATCTGACAGCACTGTCAGTTTATTTCTATAAAAAATATGCAGCCAGAAATCAGATTGAGACAGCGGATGCGGCGCTCATGAAGGCGTATGAGGAGGAGATGACCGCGTTCCTTGACGAATGGCTTGCACAGCAAGGGTGTCCTCTGCGCGGAGAGATCGTGCCGGCAGTCCGTGCAGACCGGCTTACGGCAACGCTGTTAAGTGGTGTGAAAATGGACATTCTTGCCGAACCTGCGCGCAAGCAGCTTTGTTTTATCGGTATTATGTCCATGATCAACTTTCCGTTCTCCGATGTGCTGCGGAACATCACAAAGGTCTGTATGGCAGTGAATGCAGAGTGGATGCTCACTTCGAGCAAAGATTTTATTCGCAGGATGGCTTCGGACAGAAGGAAAACGGGGATTCATATCGGCGACTTGGATGAAATGCTTGGCATCGATCCGGAAACGTATATCCGCTGGGCAGCAGTTGAGCTCAATGACAGCATTTTGAAAAGACAGTTGGAAAAAAATCAGGAAATCTATCTGAACGCAATGGACGAGGGGGGATATACCTCCCTGTTATCAAAGAAAAATTCCACTTGGAACAGCTCGACTGATGCGGTCAATTATCTAAAGGATGTGGTGAAAAAAGAAAATCCAAAGTTATATGGTGAGGCGGTTTTGGCAAGACCCAACTATGAGGAGGTCATTGCGTATCTGGTAAAGGATACGCCCAATGCGGAGCTTGCGCGGGAATATCTGCGCGGGAACGGCAGCATTGAGGCGCTGTATCCCTATGCGGCGGAGTACTCAGGAGGATATGTCTCTCATAATTATATGAAAGCGCAGAAAAAACACTGCAATGATCAGGGATTTTTCAACCGGTGCAAGGCTTTTATGATATTGACCTGCTCAGAGCAGACAACGTTTGCGGAGGAGTGGGATACAGACTGTTTGCTGCAGATCGAGCAGTGTTACCAGATGCTCTGTGACGAACATCTGGATATCGCGCACCAGCTCGGCGGTTTTGAGGCTTGTTACGGCGCTTACGACAATGCGATTGGCTGTTCGGAAGAGTCTTTTTTGAAGGGGACAGTCCAGGTATTTACCCGTTATCTGAACGGTGAGCGGCGGGAGGAGACCATTGCGGCGTTTTCCGGCGGCAAGGCAAATGGGCGTTATCTGGCGCTGCTTGTCATGAAACAGGACGCAGAACGAAACAAGAAGGAGATTTTGAGCTACACCGCAGACAGCGCAAAGCGGGTCAAGGAGGAATTACTGGAACTTCTATGTGCACAAAAGGGCTGGGAACAGGACATCACAGCGCTTTTGGGGGCAAAGAAGGCAGCACAGCGTGAGATGGCAGTGCAGGTATTGTCGCGCTGGCAGCAGGAGGGGAGCAATTACAATCCGGTGCTGATGCAGGCGATGGAGAAAGAGAAGAACGCAAAAGTGCGCGCCCTGATGCAGTGTGCGCTCAACATACAGGAGAGTGACCAGCCCGAAGAGACGCTCTCAAAGGAAGATCTGGTGAAACAGCTGCATAAGGGTGGCAAAAAGAAAAGTCTGGCGTGGGTGTACGAACAGCCCTTTGCGCCTGTGCATAGAACCGATGGAGCAGAGGCGCAGGAAGCGTATCTGCAGGCAGTTCTTCTGTGCTACACATCGCAGGAGAAGAACGGCGTAAGCAGGAATGCCAGGCTGCTTGCAGACGATCTTCAGGCAGCGGAGTTTGCTGTCTATGTAAACGAGCTGTTTGACAGATGGCTTGCGGCGGGGGCAGAATCCAAGAAACGCTGGGTGCTCTATGCGGCAGCGATCCATGGCGGCGAGGAGATTATCCAAAAGCTGCAGCATCAGATACAGGAGTGGCCGCAGGCGGCGCGCGGCGCGATCGCGGCGGAAGCGGTGAAGGCGCTGGCACTGAATCCGTCACCGCGCGCACTGCTGCTGGTGGACGGCATTGCAAGGAAATTTAAGTTTAAACAGGTGAAGGCGGCTGCGGTCTCGGCACTTGAATTTGCCGCGCAGGAGCTGGGCATCACACGCGAGGAGCTCTCCGACCGCATTGTGCCCGACCTTGGATTTGACGAGCGGATGGAGCGGACAGTTGACTACGGAGGACGTCTGTTCAAGATAAGGATTTCGTCCGCCCTTGATATCGAAGTGTTTGACGAGAGCGGAAAGAAATTGAAGAACCTGCCTGCGCCGGGAAAGAAGGACGACGAGCACAAAGCAGCCGCGGCTTACGAGGACTTTAAGCAGATGAAAAAACAGATGAAAACTGCTGTGAGCAGCCAGAAATCACGCCTGGAATATGCACTGTCCGCAAAGCGGGAGTGGGGCGTGGAAGCATGGGCAAATCTGTTTGTCAAAAATCCGCTCATGCATCAGTTTGCAATCGGTTTAATCTGGGGAATCTACGAGGGCGATCGTCTGGTGCAGAGCTTCCGCTATATGGAGGACGGTTCTTTTAACACGCAGGACGGGGAGGAGTACACACTGCCAGACGGCGCGCGCATCAGCCTTGTACATCCGATGGAGCTTTCTGACGAGGAAAAAGCGGCGTGGAAAGAGCAGCTTTCAGACTACGAGATCACGCAGCCCATCGAGCAGCTTGACAGGGAAGTCTATGAAAGGACCGAGGAGGAAGCGACGCACAAGAGCATGGAGCGTTTTGGCGGATATGTTTTAAAGGACCTTTCCCTGAACGGCAAGCTGATCGGGCTTGGCTGGTATCGAGGCTCGGTGCAGGATGCAGGCGGATTTTACACGTATTATCGTGAGGACCCAGAGGTTGGCATCGGCGTAGAGCTGCATTTTTCCGGTGCGTATGTCGGTCTGATGGACGACGACGTGACAATCTATGATGTGCGGTTTTATAAGGCAGGAACGGTGGAGCGCGGCAGTTATGTCTATGATGAGGCGGACAAAGACAGGTCCTATGATCTGAAAGATGTCCCGGCACGGTATTTCAGCGAGATCGTCCTGCAGCTTACGAAGGCGACCGCATCAAGCCAGAGGCGGGATGAGGACTGGCGCAAAGATGCGCGGCTGATCTAAGGGTAGATTTTTAGGGCGGCTGTTTTTGAATGGCTGCCCGGTAGCAAAAGGGGGATTTTACGATGATGATGAATACAGAGAACGGACAGACGGATAAGATACGTGCGTTTCTGGAAAAGCTGAACATTTCAGCACAGAACTGTATGCTTGCAGAACAGTATATCAAAGGCGATGCGGACGATGCGGCGTTAGATCAGTTTGAGCAGATGGGATTCTCAAGCGTGCCATATGAAGCACGGCAGGAGGCGAAAAAGCTGATGAAGGGCTCATACAGCACACGTGTGTTCAATGTATTGTATGCCATCGGGCACGGAAGCAGCACAAAAGTATTTCGGGACTGCCTCAGTGAAGTGCTCGAAAACGAGGCGTATGCGCTATATAAAAGGCTTGTGATCTGGATGGACAGCGGCAGTGGAGCGCATACATATACACTGACAGCAGGGCAGCGTGAATACCTGCTGGAAATGGCGCACAACAGCCTGGATGTGCTAAAAAGTCTCGTCGAACCGCTCCTCGAAGAGGAGGGACAGCGCTATGCCCTGAATGTGTTGTCTGTATATTTCTGTGTGAAGTATCCAGCCGCTGACAGCAGTTCGGATGTAAAGAAGGAGGACGCCGCGCTGATGGAGATATATGAAAATCTGCTGCTGGGTGTCCTCCATGTATGGCTTGTCCAAAAAGGATGTAGTGCGCACAAGCAGGTTGTGGATGCGGTGCGCAGCGGGCAGCTCACAAAAATTATGGCGGACAGTGTGGGGGGCTGCGGGAATGGAAAGAATCAAATCTGGATGCTGTTTCATTTTATCGGCAGCACGGCATATTTAAATTTCCGGCTTTCGGACATTCTTCAAAACATTGTTAGGGCGTGTGTTGCATTTGATGTGAATGAGGCGCTGTTTTCACTGAACCATGCGTATCTGCAGGAGAGCCAGAGCATCAAGGCTGCCGGCGCAGAATATGACGAATTGTTTGGGATCGATCCGGAAACCTATATTCGCTGGGCAGCGGCTGCACAGAGCACGCCGATCCTGAAACGGCAGCTTGCAAAGCATCCAGCGTGCTATCTCAAAGCACTGAATGCAAAGCAGTATCAGTCGGTGAGCAGGAGCTACAAGAATTTATACGGACATGCATGTGATGCGGAGGAGGCAGTTCTGTTTTTAAAAGACTTGCTGAAACAGGAAAATCCAAAGCTGTACCAGCAGGTGATCAGCAGCAAGAAGCCGAATCATGAGCGGATGATCTCCGAGCTGGTGCCGAATGTAGCGCACGCAGATCTGGCAAAGGAATATTTGAGAGGAAATCGTGCCGTTGCAGCGCTGTATCCTTATGAACAAGAGTATATGGATGGCATGCAGTACGGATACTCTTTGTCAAATGCGCTGGGCAAATACCAGAGGCATTGCAATGATCAGGAATTTGTCAACCGTTGTAAGATTTTTCTGATCATAAGCGGTTGTATCTATTTCAATCTGGACAAGAAAACCGTCAACGGGGTGAAGGAGTTTTTCGCGGTATTAAACGGCGAACAGCTCGATATTGCGCATCAGTTGTCCGGCTTTGCGCTGCTCTATAAGGGAGGCGAGTATTACACGGGATGTTCGGCTTCAATCGTACTTGAAGGGGCAGAGGAGGTCTTTGCAGAATATCTTGCCGCCAACCGGCAGGAGACGCTTGCCGCTTTTGCACAGGCAGGCGCGGAGGCGCGATATCTGGCGCTGCGCGTGCTGCAAAAGGATGCCGATCAGAATAAACAGGAAATTCTCAGCTATGCAGCGGACAGCGCAAAGCTTGTGAAAGGTGCGCTGCTGGATATTCTGTGTAAGCAGACGGCTTGGGCAGAGGATATCAAGGCGCTGCTGCAGGCAAAAAAGGCGGCACAGCGGGAAACAGCGGTCTATGTTCTCGCGCAGTGGCAGCAAAATGGAGGTGGCTTTAATGATGTGCTGATGCGGGCGATGGAGAAAGAAAAGAACGCAAAGGTGCTGGCACTCATACAGGGGGCGCTGAAAATAGAAGAAAGCGCATCCGCAAGCAAACCGCTCTCCAAAGAGGAGCTGGTGGAACAGGTGCATAGGGGCGGGCGCAAAAGAAGTCTGGCGTGGGCGTATGCGGCGCCGTTTTCTGTGGTGCATCTTACAACAGGCAAAGAGGCTTCGGAGAAGTATTTACAGGCGGTGTTTTTGTGTTATGCCTTGCAGGACAAATGCGGTGTCAACAAAAATGCAGCGCTTTTGGCAGAAGCATTGAATGAATCCGAGTTTGCCCGCTACGCGAACGAACTGTTTGACAAATGGCTGGAGGCGGGAGCAGATGCCAAGAAACGCTGGGTACTCTATGCGGCGTCCATTCATGGCGGAGAAGAAATCATCCAAAAGCTGCAGCGCGAGATTCAGGAATGGCCGTTAATGATGCGGGGAGCGATTGCGGCGGAGGCAGTCAAGGCGCTTGCGCTGAATCCGTCGCCGCGCGCGCTGCTGCTGGTGGACGGCATGGCAAGAAAGTTTAAGTTCAAGCAGGTCAGGACCGCTGCCGGCGAAGCGCTCGAATTTGCCGCTGCAGAGCTTGGCATCACGCGGGAGGAGCTTTCCGACCGCATTGTGCCGGACCTCGGATTTGACGAGACGATGCAGCGGACTTTCGACTACGGAGAACGGATTTTTAAGGTGATGATCACACCTGCGCTCGATCTCGAAGTGTATGACCAGAACGGAAAGAAACTCAAAAATCTGCCCGCGCCGGGAAAGAAGGATGATGAGACGAAGGCAGCGGCGGCATATGATGCCTTTAAACAGATGAAAAAGCAGATGAAAACGACAGTCAGCAGCCAGAAGGCGCGCCTTGAGTATGCACTGTCCGCAAAGAGGGAGTGGAGCGTGGAAGCGTGGACGGCTCTCTATGTCAAAAATCCGCTGATGCATCAGTTTGCAATCGGCTTGATATGGGGAGTTTATGAGGAAAATCGGCTGATACAGAGCTTCCGCTATATGGAGGACGGATCTTTTAACACAAAGGATGAGGAGGAGTACACACTGCCCGATCAGGCGCGAATCAGCCTTGTGCATCCGATCGAACTTACCGACGAGGAAAGGGCGGCATGGAAGGAGCAGCTTTCAGACTATGAGATCACGCAGCCCGTCGAACAGCTTGACAGAAAAGTCTACGAGGTGACAGAGGAGGAGGCAGACCGTAAGAGCATGGAGCGTTTTGGCGGCTGTATTGTCAATGACCGCGCGCTGAACGGGAAACTGACCGGGCTTGGCTGGTATCACGGCTCTGTGCAGGACGGCGGTTTCTTTGATACGTATTACCGCGAAGATGCAGAGCTTGGCATGGGGGTAGAGCTGCATTTTTCCGGCAATGCCATCGGCGGGTATTATGAGACCGTGACGCTGTACGATGCAAGATTTTACAAGGCAGGAACCGTGGCGCGCGGCAGCTATGTCTACGACGAGGCGGACAAGAACAAGGCATATCGGCTGAAGGACGTCCCGCCGAGGTATTTTAGTGAGATGGTTCTCCAAATCGCACTGGCAGCCGCGTCGAGCGAGGAGCGGGACGAGTATTGGAAGAAAGAGGCGCAGCTGCTGTGATGGGCGCAGCGATTTAGAAGAAGATCGTTACACGCTGACAAATTTTTTCATAAGTTCTACATAATGTGCTGCATTTTCCTGATTGGCGTCTGTCTCCGCGGCAGTGACTGTCCTGATAATTTTTGCAGGATTGCCAAAGGCGAGTGTATTGTCGGGAATCCGCATTTTTCCAGTGACGAGGGAACCTGCGCAGATGATACAGTTGCTGCCAATCACCGCGCCGCTCAGGATGATGCTGCCCATGCCAATGACAGTGTTGTGCCCGATCGTGCATCCGTGGACGATGGCGTTGTGTCCGATGGTGACGCCGGATCCGATCTGGACAGGGAAGTCCGCGTCCGTGTGGAGGGTGGCGTTGTCCTGTATGTTGCAGTTGTCGCCGATGGTGATAGTATTGGTGTCGCCGCGCACGACTGCGTTGTACCAGATTCCTACATTTTCACCGATGTGGACAGTTCCTGTCACATGTGCGCCCGGGGCAATAAATTTGTTTTTGGGCATAAAAATTCTCCTTTAGATACAGTTCCTAAGTTCTACAAGTTCCTTAATTTTATAGCCAACATCTTCAGGGCAATGTGCATCAGACGAAGTGATGATTTTCACATGATACTGTTTCAATATTCTAAGCAGTTCTTCATTCATGCCAAGTGAAGCCGTTTCAGGGCATCTTCTGGCGACGCCGCTGTTTTGATCTGCATACATATTACTTTTTGAGAGCTCCTTAGCCAAACGCTCATAGTAGTCTGTCAGTGAATACGACGGTTTATGACCGAATAATTTGATGGCGTCCGGATGACCGATACCGTCAAATATCCTACTCTTTGCCAATGAAATAGAATCCTCAAAATACCTGCGATATATCGTATCGACGTCAAGCCCTTCCCAATGCTCGGCTAGATGATCGAAAGCAAAATCATCGACAAAATGAATGCTTCCCAATAAAAAATCAAACCCTTTATCCTTTGTAAGTTCAGCAATAAAACGTTCAAACTCTTTGAAATAGCATATTTCAAGACCAAACTTGATTTCTACCGGAAACTGCTCGTTTCGCACCCGTTTCATAAGATCCAAATAGTCTGCGAGTTTATGCACCCCTGCATTTCTATGAAACCATGCATCTACATATTCACTGTATGCACACACAGAATCATACATTGGAACAAACTCTTCAAATCTATAACAATGCTCAAGCAGGCGTATTTCATCAATCTCCATCTCAACTGCTTTCTTTACAAATTGATTGATCCAATCAAGCGTGTATGCGCCGCGTTCAATATGAATGTGTCCATCTATCATTTTTTCCTCCTGTTCCGATAAGAAAATAGGCATTTGCTGTCTTATTTTCCTCCTGTTCCAATAAGAAAATAGGCATTTGCTGTCTTATCAAGTATTGATTGATATACTTGATTATAAAATAGATTCCTGCTGTTTGCAATGTATATTGAACAGTTTGGTAACAGGTCAGCCTTCCGCGTCCTGTTACTCGTGCTCAATCACTGTTAAAAATACTTTTCATGTAGATTAGATCGGAGTATAATCAAAGAAAAAGAGTTGATCAAGCGTATGCGACAGCATTGCAGGAAATCAAAAATGGGAAGAAACGCAGTCATTGGATGTGGTACATTTTCCGGATGGGAGTTAAAGAAATGGTGTATACAGAACAGAATTTGGTGCGAATCGCCAAGAGGGAGAACAATCCCAAGAGAAAGTATTTAGTCGTCAACAGGCTTCAGGGAAAGCACATTCCGGTAAAGCCCTCCGAGGCGATCGCCCTGTTTCGCGCACTGGCAGATACCTTGCGCAGTTCCTATAAAGGAGAAACGCTGCTTGTCATCGGTTTTGCGGAGACCGCGACGGCAATCGGCGCGGCAGTGGCAGCAGAACTCGGCACAGACTATATACAGACCACAAGGGAGCTCGTGCCTGATGTGGAGGAGCTCTATTTTTCAGAGGAGCACAGTCATGCCACAGAACAGAAGCTTGTCAAAAATGATCTTGATACCGCGGTCAAGACGATCGACAGAATCCTCTTTGTGGAGGATGAGGTTACGACAGGAAAAACGATTCTCAATATTATAGATATTTTAAGGAAGGAATATCCCAAACACATTAAATTTTCTGTTGCTTCTATATTAAATGGCATGGACAAAGCAGCGCTCGCAAATTATGAACGTAGTGGAATCGAGTTGTTTTGGCTCGTCAAGACAGACCATACACCGTATACGGGGATTGCAGAATCCTACGCAGGCGACGGAATCTATGTCGATTGCAGGAGCAGTATTGTGACAGATCATACTGCGATGGAGCGCGCTGTAATGGATGGTAAGAAGGCTCTCCTAGCAAAGGATGCATCCGCGTGCAAGTGCGCAGAAGTTCAAATGACGATAGACGCGACAAAACAACTGGATCTAAAAATGATAAATGTATGGAAACAGATGAATGCCAGACGGACTGTCAAGGCGGCTGCTTATCAGCAGTACTGCGAGTCTCTGTATGAGGACATGATAAGCCAGATGGATATAAGCAGCACACAGAAAATACTGGTGCTTGGCACAGAAGAATTTATGTATCCTGCACTGTATACTGCCTCAAAATTGGAGGCACTAGGAAAGAGAGTGTGGTTTCATGCGACGACCAGAAGCCCGATTGCCGTGAGCGCAGAACAAGATTATGCGCTCCATACCAGATATGAACTGGTCAGCCTATATGATAACAGACGCAAAACATATGTTTATAATCTGCAAAAATATGACACTATTGTCATTATGACAGACGCACAGGGAGAGACGACGGAGGGAATTTGTTCTTTGATACAGGCGCTGCTGTGCAGTGGGAATGACCATATTATTTTTGTTTTTTCATGAGGTGTATGAATGATTTAGGTATGGTAAGGAACAGTTCCTAAGTGCGCTTTTATGCTTCTATACCGCAGTACAGTTTTTGGTCATATATACAAAAAGAACTGTTGGTACAGAAGATTTGCATTACCGACAGTTCTTTTATGGAAGAGAAAGCAAGTTCCTTCCGATACCATATAAAATTAACACTGCAATACAGAACCACAAAATACAATTTTGTACAGGGCGCATCTGCCGGCGCCCTGTTTTGATGTATTGCATGAAATATTGCAGCAATACCACTGACAGTGCTGGACTTAGCAGCAGTAATGCTGGATTTGCCAGAAAAGCAGCAGCAAAATCCAACTGCATCAAGGCAATGCACATATGCGAGACTCCACAGCCCGGGCATTTGAAGCCTGTCAAAAAGTTGACAGGACAGATAAGTCCGATACCTGTATATTGTAAAAATATACGATAGATTCCGCCAATACACAGAAGAAGGAGCCCGTTTCGTAGAACCTGAAACAGTCGTTTTCTGACCATTCTGCTCAACGATTAATTGTTTGAAGCAGCAACATTATTTAACTCATTCTGCATCAGTGCCCACGCGACAACCGGAAGCAGCAGACAGAGAATAAGATACAGGATATTGCTGTTGCTTGAAGGCTGACCATGTTTCTGCTTGATGATATCGATCTTCTCACCCTGCTTGAAGCCCCAGTACAGCGCGTAGATGTTGCAGGTAACGATCGTCAGAAGAATTGTGACAACGCCAGACGGTCCATCTGTTCCGGCTGCAGTGTTTGTGTCGTTTGTCAGGCAGGCATACCAGTACAGCCCATAGATCCCGCAGGTGACAATGGATAAAATGATGCACAATGCAATGTTTCTTTGTTGAATCATAATCAAACGCTCCTTTTTATAAAATTTTTATAAACATTTCTGGAATAGTATAGCTCATATGTCGAATAGTGTCAATAGGAGAATCGGAAAATAAGAATAAAGTCAATAATAACAACATTTGTTTAATCATGTTCTATATTTAAATAGAATTTTTAGTATGAGAGCGCGTGAAAAAAATGTGCTCTGTCAGATGTACGACACAATTTGACATTGGGCATAAATTGCATTTCTTGGCAGCTCCTTAATAGTAGTATTGTAGGATGACGACAGGATTGAAAAAAAGAAATGACTATGGTAAGATGGTTGCAGGATCAAGCAATAGATGCATTCCATATTGGATTTCATAAATGTCATGCAGCAGATAAATGTCACAATATAGAAAAACAAAAAGGAGTCTGATAAATAAAAATATGCGGAGAACATATCAGAGCTTCTGCAGCGAATCAGGGAAATGGAGACAGAAGATCTGAATGAGTGGATTACATGGTTTTCAAATGTCATAAGGAAACTGAATGAGGAAGAGCGGAGTATATTTATAGAGCAGATCAGGAAAGGAGATGTAAATCATATGTGTAGTTCATTTGAAAGGCTGCTGATGAAAGAAAGTGAACAGGGAAGGAAAAAAGGCAGAATCGAAGGCAAAGCAGAAGATATAATAGAACTTCTTGAAGAGACAGGAGAACCTTCGGAGGCATTAAGAAAACATATCATGGAGCAGACGGATGTAAAGGTACTAAGCAGATGGCTTAAAATAGCGGCAAGATCAGAAAGCATAGAAGAATTTGAGGAATCTGTCGGAATGGTGCAATTATAGTAAAGAGAATGAAAAAAGAGGACTATCTTTGTGTATACAGAGTATGCCTCTTTTTTCATTGATGCAGGTCGAGCCAGTAAATGACCAGACGGATGCGATGTTGGAGATAGATCGTTATTTTATATAAATTGGTGAACAAATATTTGCATTTTTTCTGTTTTATATCTGTACAAATGTTTGATTCTGTGATATCATTCTATTTGGCAAACATATGATTTTACATTGTTTAAATATCGGATTTTTTGTATTTCATTTTATGTAGTCCATTTAGGTTTAAATGGTGTTATATCGTGGAAAAAATAAGAACAGGTAAATTTTTTTACAATGAGACAGGGAGGTGAATCAAGCCCAATGTTGTTCAAACTGCACAGTGAATACCAGCCCACCGGCGATCAGCCCGAGGCGATTGCGGAGCTTGTAAAAGGTTTCAAGGAAGGCAACCAATTCCAGACATTACTAGGCGTCACGGGTTCCGGCAAGACCTTCACGATGGCAAATATCATACAGGCATTGCAGAAGCCCACTTTGGTAATCGCGCACAATAAGACCCTCGCGGGACAGCTCTACGGTGAGTTTAAAGAATTTTTCCCGGAGAATGCGGTAGAATACTTTGTGTCCTACTATGATTATTACCAGCCTGAGGCGTATATTCCGTCATCGGATACTTATATTGCCAAGGATTCTGCGGTGAATGACGAGATTGATAAGCTGAGGCTGTCCGCGACAGCATCTCTGACGGAGCGGCGTGATGTCGTGGTCGTTGCCAGTGTGTCCTGTATTTATGGTTTGGGCAGTCCTGATGAGTATCAGGGGATGATGCTCTCCTTGCGTCCGGGAATGGCAAAAGACAGGGATGAGGTGATTCATGCCCTGATAGAAATGCAGTACGACCGGAATGATTTGGATCTTGACAGAGGGCGGTTTCGTGTCCACGGTGATGTTGTGGACATTCATCCGGCGCAGGGAGGGGACTATCTGATCCGTGTGGAATTTTTTGGGGATGAGATTGACCGGATTGCGGAGATTGATCCGCTCACGAATAAGGTTCATGTTACGCTGGAGCACACCACGATCTTTCCGGCGTCACATTATGTCGTGGCGCCGGAGCGGATCGCCAAAGCTTGTGTGGACATCGAGGAGGAGATGAAAGAGCGCGTGCGCTATTTCAAGAGCGAGGACAAGCTCTTGGAGGCACAGCGCATCTCAGAGCGGACGAACTTTGATATCGAGATGCTTCGGGAGACAGGTTTTTGTTCCGGCATCGAAAATTATTCAAGGCATCTGAATGGATCGAAGGAGGGCGATCCGCCGTACTGCCTCATGGATTTCTTTACGGACGATTTTTTGATTATCATAGACGAGTCGCATATGACAATACCGCAGATCCGGGGGATGTATGCCGGCGATCGTTCAAGGAAAACGACCTTGGTGGAATATGGATTCAGGCTTCCGTCCGCGCTTGACAACAGACCGCTGCGCTTCGAGGAGTTTGAGCAGAAAATCGACCAGATGCTCTTCGTGTCAGCGACGCCCAATGAATACGAAAGGCAGCATGAGCTGCTGCGCGCGGAGCAGATTATCCGTCCTACAGGGCTCCTTGACCCGGAGATTGAGATTCATCCTGTGGAGGGGCAGATTGACGATTTGATTGCCAGAATCAATGCGGAAACTGCAAAACACAACAAAGTGCTTGTGACAACGCTGACAAAGCGCATGGCGGAGGATTTGACGAAGTATATGTCCGAAGTCGGCGTGCGCGTGAAATATCTGCACTCGGATATTGACACGCTTGAGCGTGCGCAGATTATCCGAGATATGCGTCTGGATGTATTTGATGTGCTTGTCGGCATCAATCTGCTGCGAGAGGGACTTGACATTCCTGAGATATCCCTGGTGGCAGTGCTGGATGCAGACAAGGAAGGCTTTCTGCGCTCTGCCACTTCGCTGATCCAGACCGTAGGGCGCGCCGCGAGAAATGCGGAAGGGCATGTGGTGATGTATGCTGACACCATCACGGATTCGATGCAGGTGACACTTGACGAAACCGCCAGAAGGCGTGCGATTCAGCAGAAATACAATGAGGAGCACGGCATCACGCCGCAGACGATCAAAAAGGCGGTAAGAGATTTAATCAGTATTTCGAAAGCAGTGGCAAAAGAGGAGCAGGCGTTTGCGAAAGATCCAGAATCGATGAATGAGAAAGAACTCAAAAAGCTCATTGATACTGTCGAGAAGAATATGCGAAAGGCGGCAGCGGACCTTAACTTTGAGGCAGCGATGGAGCTGCGCGATAAGATGATGGAGCTCAAAAGGCAGCTGCAGGACTTGACAGGCGGGCTTTGATGCCGACGAAGAGAAGAAAATTTGATGGACATAATATATAGAAAGGTATGGTACAAAAATGGACCAGGAACAACTGAAAATGCTGCCAAAAGGCGAGGTTATCAAGATTCGCGGGGCAAATGAACACAATCTGAAAAATATTGATCTGGACATTCCAAGAAATAAATTTGTCGTTCTGACAGGGTTGTCGGGCTCAGGTAAATCGTCTTTGGCATTTGATACGATTTATGCCGAGGGACAGAGACGATAT
>CAMWJQ010000035.1 GCA_947174615.1 uncultured Lachnospiraceae bacterium | reverse complement strand
TTTATTTTAGCATAGATAAGAGGGAACGTATAGAAAACTGCATGTTTATTTGTGCGAAAAGTTTTTATTCCTCAGTGCTGTATTGCAGATAAGAAGTATAGTGCTTGACAGTTCCGTTTTTCCGGCGCTGTGTTTCGCGGGCGGCAACCAGAGGATGCCCGCAGTCCGCACAAACCAGCTTTCCGGTAAACAGAGATGCTTGGGGCGGCGTATTGTTAGCGGAAATCTGTTTCGCCGCCTGATTGATTTTCTGGACAGCCTCCCACAGCTCCGGTCCGATAATTGCCTCGTGCGCGCCCTCATGGGAAATCCATTCCGATTCCGGTTTCCTTATCATGGTCTTGTCTTTATAGGAACGGGAACCGGTGCAGTTCTGTGTGAGCGTACCGACATAAATATCATCGTTCAGAAGGCTTCGGACGGTTGCGTAAGCCCACAGCCGGGAATACTTGCAGCTGCCATTTCCGTAATGGACCGCCCAGTACCAGCGGGGAGGGAGAATCCCTTTCTCATTCAAAGCAGCGGCGATTTTCCCATAGACCATGCTGGACTGACGCATCTGGAATATCTGCCGCACAACAGCGGCGGATTCCCCGTCAATGACCAGCTTGTGTCTGTCCTCCTCGCTCTTGCGGTATCCGTAAGGAGCGTAGGCGGCAAGATACTGGCCGCTTTTCTTCTTTGCATGAAGCACCGACTTGACCTTGCTGGACAGGTCCTTGAGATGGTAGTCATTCATCAGACTGCGGAAGTGCAGCATATCGGTGTTGTCCCCCTCGCTGTCCAGGCAGTCCAGAACCGACACCTAATCGTGAGAGCAATCCTAACGCAGTAATAAACAGTACGGTGACAAGTGCCGTCCCCGCTATGATTATAACGCTGGCGATTGCTTTTTTGTATTCATGGCTCAATTCTTTCTTTTCAGGCGCGGATACAATAACTTCTTTTTCCCTGCCAAACAGAATATAATCTGCACTTACATGATAGACTTCTGTCAGCTTCACAATATTGTCAATATCAGGCTTTCCCTGTCCGCTTTCCCATTTTGAAACCGCTTGCCTTGAAAGTCCCAAAAGTTCGGCAACCTGCTCTTGTGAATAGCCTGCCTTTTTCCGCAATTCCTGAAGTCTTTGTGCTATGTCCATATTCATCACCTCCGATAAAATAATACCACAATTTACTGGTTGCATACTACCAACAACGATTAGATTGACGGCAACTTTGCGTTGCGGTTTTGAAACGATACGTTGCACAAGGGATCTGACTCCCTTTCAGGAACAGGTAAAAATCTTGTTTTTTTATTCATCGCAGTATATAATTATCTGAAAAAAGTAAAGGAAATTCTCCCCATGTCCGCAAAATATATCCAGCTTGCCAGCCAGCTCAAAAACTTAATAAATCAAAAACAGCAAAAAAATCAATATGAAAAGCTCCCCGGCGCCGTATTCCAGCTCCCGACAGAAGCCGCGCTCTGCCAGATGTACCATGTCAGCCGCCAGACAGTCCGGAAGGCGCTCTCTGTCTTGGAGGAGGAACATCTGATCCAAAAGCGCCAGGGCAGCGGCTCGTATGCCGTACCAAACCTGCACCAAAATGGAGGAAACCAGATTGCCGTCCTGATTTCCTCCAACACAGAATATATTTATCCGCGCCTTCTTGCTGATTTTTGCGCCACGCTTCAAAAGCATGGGTTTTCGTGGACGGTCTATGTGACGGAAAATCAAATCTCCAAAGAGCGCGAAATTCTTCAATTTTTACTGGAAAATCAAGAGACACCTGTGCGCGGGATTGTGAGTGAGGGCTGCAAGACCAGCTTGCCGACACCGAACGACGACCTCTATCAACATCTGATCCAAAAAGGCGCTGCCCTTTTGTTTTTCCGCGGAAGTTACAGCAACCTGCCTAAAATCCCTTCCATCAAGGACGACAACTACAATGGGGGCTACGCGCTGGGCACATACCTGGTATCGCTGGGACACCGGAAAATAGGCGGTATTTTTAATACAGATGATGTGCAGAGCGCCGAACAGCGTTTCGGACTATTGTCTGCCCTGCGGGATGCACAGCTTTTGAACTGTGACGAGAATCTATGCGGTTTTGACACCCACCAGCTTGCCGCATTGCGCAGGCAGCAGGACACCGGATTTTTATCTGGTTTTCTTTCCAGACAGCTGCGGTCGGTCACTGCCATTGTCTGCTGCAATGACGAGATTGCCTACTGGTTGATTAAGGAGATGTCGTGCAAAAATATTCGCGTTCCTGAAGATGTGAGTGTGGTCTGTTTTGACTGCTCTTACCTCAGTGATTTGTCCGCTGTTCAGATTACGCACTATGCCCCGGAGGAACACGATCTGGGCATCGCCGCTGCCGAGTCTGTCATCAATTTGATTAAGGGAGGGTCTATCTCTTTGCAAAAGTCCCCCTGGCAGCTTGTGCGAAAACGCAGCTCTGCTCCGCCGGCTGTATAATACTCCTTAGGAACTGTCCAAAAATAACCCATGCATCCTGACTGGTCTATTTCTGAACAGTTCCTACTTCCCGCTTCGATACTGGCTGGGTGTACAGCCCACTGTCTTTTTGAACACAAAGCTAAAATAGTGCGGGTCTTTATACCCTACTTCGCCCGCAATCTCACTGGAATGCAGCTGCGTCTGGACGAGGAGTTTCTTTGCCTTTTCCATGCGCTTTTTAGTGACATATTCAATAAAGGTCATCTGCATCTCCTGACTGAATATACTGCTGAAGTAATTGCCGCTGACGCCGATTGCGCCCGCCACGCTGTTCAGTGAAAGGGATTCCTCGCTGAAATTCTCCTCGATGTATTTCAAACCCTTTTTGAACACATGCCTGCCTTGGCTCTCACTCTCCCTGTCGCGCAGTGCGAGTGCGCGCTCCAACAGATCCTGCATGTATGCGTCAATGCTGCCGCCGCTGCCGGACGCTTCATGCACCTTGGCATCATCATCCTCCGGCAGAAAATCCTGCTGGCTGACTCCGAGCATTTCCACATAGCTGATAATCGTAAATCGTATGTTTAAGAGCAGATAATCGCGGAACAACCGCGATTCGAGCGCATCCTTTACGCCTGCGAGATAGCCGTCTGCAAAATCCTTGATCTCCGCCTGCTTGCCCTCCCGCAAAAAGCCCAAAATTATATCTGGATTGACCTTCGCACTGTCCACTGACGCAAAACTCTTCATATCCTTTCCCAGCAAAAGCTCTTCTGCGTCTTGCTCCGTGAGAATATGGCGCTGCGGACTCAAAAAACGATGCGCAAGGATATGGTTTACCTTCGTGTAACACTCTGGCAGCAGCGACAGACGCTCCACAGGCTCCCCCACTGCCGCGTACCACTCCATCGAGACTGCTTCCTGCAGACAGATTGTCTCGATCGTTTGAACACACTGCGTCCGCAGTCTCTCCATCTGGTCTGATTCACCTTTCATCAATATCCCATATAAACTGATATTCCACTGAAAAATCAAATATTCGGGAAAGCGCATAAAGTACCGAAACAATGCCTCGCGCACCTGCTCCATGCCCTCTGGCTCCTGCATCGTATGTTCTGGATTCTGGCGTTTTACCTGCAGATTTAACAGGACGAGATTATAGCAGGGACCGTTCAAATCCAGAGAAATCTTTGCCGCTTCCTCATAAATCTGCTGGACAGAAAACACGCCGCCAAACACTTTTTCAAGAAAGCTTCTGCGGGCGTAATTCTCATATTCCTTCATCTCGTTCTGAAAGGTTTCCAGATAATTTTTCTGCTCCTGCTCCGTCTCAATCTTTTCCCGAATCTCGAGAAGGACCTTGCGCAGTGTACTTTTGGTAATCGGCTTTAAAAGGTACTGTTCCACCCCGACACGGATTGCCTGCTGCGCGTACTCAAACTCGTCATAACCGCTGATAATGACGATTTTCATCTCTGGCATTTCCTGCGTTACAATCCGACTCAGCGCAAGTCCGTCCATAAACGGCATTTTGATATCCGTGATGAGGACGTCCGGACGGATTTTCCGTATCATGGGCAGCGCCATCTCCCCATCACTCGCCTCCCCTGTATACTGATAGCCATATTCCTGCCACGGAATATTGTTTTTCAGCCCTTCCCTGACAATACTTTCGTCCTCCACCAAAAATACTTTTAACATTTGTCCGCCCTCTTTTTCAATGTTTCTCTCTGTTTCACTGGTTAATATTTCCGGTTTTCAAGGTATTCTGCGGCATTCTCCCTCGTAAATACCTTTTCCTCCACGACATAGTGTTTTTCTACCGTTTCCCCGTTCTCCAGCTTTTGTATGACTTCATTGACATATACGCCTTGCACGGGATTGCACTCCACATCGACATTAATGCGTCCCTCTTTGACCAGCTCCAGCGCATCGCGCGTCGCATCAAACGAGATGACCGTCACGTCGCCGCCTTCCCCGAAGCGGATGCCAGCCTCCTGCATCGCCTCGATCGCCCCCATCGTCATGTCATCATTCTGCGAGATGAGCACATCCATCGTGGGATAACGTCGCAGTACGCTGCGCATCACTTCTTTTGCTTTGTTTGCCGTAAATTCTGCTGAGACAGATTCAAGAATATGCCAGTTCTCATGCTGTGCGGCAATCTCGTCAAAACCCTCTGTTCTGCCAATTTCCGCTGTGGAACCAACAGTCCCTTTCAATACGACGATATTGATATCTTCCGCTTGTCTCTGATCCTGTTCCAGATATGTCTCCAGCCATCTTCCCGCTTTTTTTCCCTCCTCCTTGGCGTCCATACCAATCCATGCCGTGTAGAGCGAATCGTCCTGCACATTCACCATGCGGTCTGTGACGATCACTGGGATTTTCGCGTCTTTTGCCTCCTGTAACACCGTATCCCAACCGTCCTCAATCACCGGCGCAAACACAATATAATCCACCCGCTGAGAGATAAAGCTGCGTATCGCCTTGATTTGGTTGTCCTGCATCTGTCTGGCATTGTTAAAAATCAGAAAGTAGCCTGCATCTTTTGTCAAAGCCTGCTGTATAGAAGCCGTGTGTGCTGTGCGCCAGCCAGATTCGCTGCCTAACTGGGAAAAGCCGACTACAATCAAATCCTCTGTCTCAGAGGGGATCTGCTCTATTTGAACATCAAATCCCCGAAAAAGACTGCGCCCGATAAACAAAACCGGAACAATGCACAGCAGTATGATACATGCGCCCACATGTCCAAAAAATATCTCTTTTCCTACTTCTGATGCTCTTTTCATACAGATTCCCCTTTTGTATTCTCCGCACTGCCTGCTTGTCCACTCTCCCGCGTCCATTCTCCTGCCGGCGGCTCACTGAGTCTGACGGCAGGTATCACAATACTGACTTTTGTGCCGACGCCCTTTTCTGACTCAATTGTCATCCCATACTCCATACCGTAATTCATGCGAATCCGCTCATTCACATTTGCCAGCCCGAATCCTCTCTCCGTCTCCTTGCATGGCTTTGCGATCTCTGACTGCAGCCGTTCTACCTCGTCGGCGTCCATCCCGATTCCATTGTCCTGCACGCACAGCAGAATCGTGTCCTTCTCTGGTGATGAACCGCGCTGCAATACCCCCGTAACCCAGATTTTTCCTTTAGCACGTTTGTATTTAATTCCATGATACAGGGAATTTTCGACGAGCGGCTGCAAGGTCAGCTTCAATATTTTATATGCGTACAGCTCCGGCAATATGGCGATCTCATAGTCCAGAATATCCTGATAGCGCGCTTGCTGGATATCAAGATAACCTCGAATGTGCTCCGCTTCCTCTCGTATTGAGATTGTTTCTTTTCCCTTGCTCAACACCAGCCGAAAAAATTCCGAGAGCGCCACGACAACATCTACTGCCTTGTCAGGGTCGTCACCCTCAATCAGCCAGACGATCGTATCCAGTGTATTGTACAGAAAATGAGGATTGATCTGCTCCTGCAAAAGACGCAGTTCCGCATGGCGCATCTTGCGCTCATCCTCCTTAATCTGGTTTACCATCACCTCCAGATTTTCGGACATGTCATTTACACTGTCTGAGAGCGCTTCCAGCTCGTCCTCCGTCCGCACCCGCACACGGTCCGAGAAATTTCCTTCCGCAATTCTGCTCGTAATCCCGCACAGCTCCTGTATCGGTTTTGTGATGCTGTTGAGTATCGCGCTGGTAATCAGAATCACCGCAGCCACAATACATCCGCCCAGCAGAATACTAATGATGATCACGCGCTCCACTTCTTTGTTTAACTGTATTTTCAGCTGCTCAATGCTTTTGGTCTGATAATAGATATAGTATTGGATATCGTCCTGAATCAGCTCTGTCAGAATATAGATATCACTGTACAGCATGTCGATATTTTGCTCATACTGTGCCTCCGCCTCCTGATTTGCCTTGATGTCGTCCACGCGGTCTTTGAGCGTATCGAGATTGCGCAGAAGGCTTTGCAGCCAGACACGGCTCTCCCGGTCCGTGGTCATACCAAGCAGGTTATTGCTCTCTGTGCGCAGTTCATCAATGAGTTTGTAGGGGTTTTTAAGCGTCCCGTCCTCCTCGATGGTGCCAAATGTGATATTGCTGACGACTAATTTGTAGAGGCTTTCGTCCATCTCTTCCTTGAAGTTGATGTTGTAGGCATTGGCAACCAGCATACTGTTCACAATCTGGTCGTAAGCGCGGCTGTAGTTTACGAGCGCCAGAATCAGATAGATTGCTACATAGAGAATCGGCACCATCGCAACCAGAACCAATACAATCAATTTATTTTTCAGGGGATATTTTATTTTTTCTGTCTTCATGGATAAATATTTTTCCTTCTGCATCTTTTCAACCTCATCATAACAGATTCCCAAAAAGGTGTAAAGCATTACTGCACAATCCCACTCAAGTAATAGATACCTGCCTATTGCTTCGAAATTATTGCAATGCTATACTAGAAAATACACGAAAAGGAGGTTTGTCCCATGACCAAAATTCTACTGTTGGAGGACGATATCAGTGTGATTGACGGGCTGGAATACGCCCTTAGAAAAAACGGTTTTGATATAGAAACCGTGCGGACCGTGCGCGGGGCAATGGCATGTATTAACCAGTCTGACGCATATGATTTGTTACTTCTCGATGTCACCTTGCCGGACGGTACCGGCTTTGACGTCTGTGAGAACATACGGGCAGCCGGCAGCCAGATCCCCATCATTTTTCTCACAGCATCGGACGAGGAGGTGAATGTCATCCGTGGTCTTGACAGCGGCGGAGATGACTATATCACAAAACCATTTAAGCTCGGAGAGCTCTGCTCACGAATCCGCGCGCTGTTACGGCGGACAAAATACACGGACCAGCAAATAATTTATTCGGGTGCGCTCTCGATCGACTTTGCCGAAAATCGCGTGACAGTGGACGGCTCCGCTGTGGAGCTGACGCGGGCTGAATACCGTCTGCTCAGTCTGCTTGTGCGAAACGCGGACCACGTTGTCACCAGAGAAGCCATTTTGGACGCGCTTTGGGACAATGCAGGAAATTTTGTGGACGACAATACTTTGTCTGTGTATATACGGCGGCTCCGCGAGAAGATAGAACCAGATCCGTCACAGCCGCAGCATTTGATCACGGTGCGTGGATTTGGATACCGCTGGGCGCCATAAAAAGAATAAGAATAGAATAGGATAGGATAGGAATAGGATTATGGACACAAGACTGATGCAAGACCAACAGGTCAGACGACATTTTATTTTTCTGCTCTCGCTATCATTTTTTCTGCTAATCGCTGCAATGATTTTTTGCCGCGGCGCGGCGCATGATGCAAGAGCAATGCTTTTACACCATGACGAATCGATCGCTGCCTCGCTCACTGCACAGGGGATTTCAGAGGTAGTCATCGCGCGGGCGCTTACTGACAGCTGTGTCATTTTAGGTGATGAAAAAATGGAGGCAGGAGCCGATATTCTCAGAAAAATCGGAATCCGACCTGCATTGGAAACACAGTTTCTTCCACCCCTTCTGCACTTTCAACAAAATACAGGTATTCGCGCACTGGCTCTGGTTCTTCCAGCTTGTATCGTCCTGCTCGGCGCCAGTCTGCTGTTTTTGTATAAACGGGATTCTCTTTACCGCCGCGCTGCATCTATTATCGACGACTATACAGACGGCTGTTTTTCCTGTCGTCTGCCGCAGACGGATGAAGGGTCTCTCTTTCGGATGTTCTCTGCCATAGACAGGCTGGCGACAATGCTTCAGGCGCAGAACGATACCGAGCGCGCATCCAAAATTTTCTTGAGAAATACCATCTCCGACATTTCCCATCAGCTCAAAACACCCTTGGCCGCACTGTCCATGTATCAGGAGATTATGGAAAATGAGCCTGACAAGCCTGATGTGATACGACACTTTGCAGCCAGGACCGGAACTGCGCTCAGACGCATGGAGCAGCTGATCCAGTCCATGCTCAGGATTACAAGACTTGACGCAGGAAATGTTGTATTTGAAAAACAGCCCTGTGATCTACAGGAACTTATCTCACATGCTGTCAGCGAACTGACAACGCGCGCCGAAAACGAGAGAAAACAAATTTTAATGGAAGGATCTTCTGCGGCAAATTCCTGCACAGCAACTGTTGTGTGCGACCCTGCCTGGACAGGTGAAGCGATTGGTAACCTTGTCAAAAACGCGCTCGACCACACCCGCGCAGGCGGCATCATCCGCATCACATGGGAGGCATCTCCGATCAGCGCTGTCATTCGCATTGACGACAACGGGGACGGTATTGCTCCAGAGGAACTCCATCATATTTTTAAGCGCTTTTATCGAAGCAGCCAGTCCTCGGACACACAGGGGATCGGTCTGGGGCTGCCGCTTGCAAAGGCAATCGTGGAGGGACAGGGGGGAACGATTGCGGTGCAGAGCACCCTGCGGGTCGGGACTTGCTTTACGATGATGTTTCCGAAATCTCCCTGTGATCAGCACCTTACAAATCCGTAAGCTAAAATTCACCTCCCTGTAATCTGCATTTGCTATGATAATCATACACCATTTGAACATACAATCTCTATCGAAACAGATAAAATAATATTCAAATACAATGGTGCAAATGTTATACAGAAAGGAGTCACAAAACAA
Source organism: uncultured Lachnospiraceae bacterium (assembly GCA_947174615.1). Lineage (GTDB taxonomy): Bacteria > Bacillota > Clostridia > Lachnospirales > Lachnospiraceae > COE1. Next base: position 6,840 of record CAMWJQ010000035.1, on the reverse strand, counting down.
TATCACAATGGAAATCTTACAGGTAAACAATCTATGCAAAACTTACGGAGCAGGCGAAACACAGGTAAACGCCTTAAAAAACGTGTCCTTCTCACTGGAAAAAGGAACGTTCTGCGCGGTGGTCGGCGAGTCCGGATCTGGAAAAAGCACGCTTTTGAACTGCATTGGCGCTCTCGACACACCCACTTCAGGAGAAATCCGCATTGACGGGCACAATCTCTTTACCTTGAAAGAGAAGGAGCGCACCATTTTCCGGCGGCGCAATATCGGTTTTATCTTTCAATCCTTCCAGCTGGTGGCGGAGCTGACTGTGGAGCAGAATATCATCTTTCCGCTGCTGCTAGACTACTGTAAGCCGGATGCTGCCGTTGTCGAGGAGACATTGGAAATCTTGGGTCTGCAGGACAGGCGCCGCCATCTGCCAAACCAGCTCTCAGGCGGGCAGCAGCAGCGCGTCGCCATTGGGCGCGCCCTGATTACGAAACCGAAGCTGATTCTGGCTGACGAGCCGACAGGCAATCTCGACAGCCGCAACAGTCAGGAGGTGCTTGATCTGCTTATCAAAGCGTCACGGCGTTATCAGCAGACAATTCTGATGATTACACACAACAATGCGCTGGCGGCGTCCGCAGACAGGGCGCTGCGCGTAGCGGACGGCTGCCTGTCTGATTTGGGAAATACAAGCGGGAAAGGGGTGTTATACAGAGATGAAAAATTATCTTGAACTTGTTCCTCTCTATGCGAAAGCACATCGGCAGCGAAACCGCATGGCGGTTTTCTGCATCTTCCTGTCCGTGCTGCTCGTGACGACGATATTCGGCATGGCGGATATGTATATCCAAAGCCAGCTTCTGAAAACAAAGAAGGAAGACGGCAACTGGCATATCATGCTCAGCAATATCAGCGACGAAACCGCAGAACTGATTGCGGCACGCCCTGAAGTCAACGTGGTCTCCTGTTACGGTACGCTGAATTACCGGCTGGATATGGGTTATCAGACTGCTGGCAAAAATGTGGTCATCTGCGGAAGCGACGCGTCCTGTTTGAATGAAATCTGGGCAGGCAGCATCTCGGAAGGCGCATTTCCGCAGACGCAGCAGGAAGTGCTTGTGAGCGGCAATGTCAAAAAGGAGCTGGGACTTGACATAGGCAGTCCGATCTCTGTATGCGATGCCGCCGGAACAGAATATCTCTACACCATATCCGGCTTTGCGGCGGATCTGCCGATGATACTGAGTAAAGATATCTATGGCATATTCATGAATACTGCTGCCTTCCGCGCCTTTTACCCTGACGTGGAGGACGGCGAACCGGACGACTATGACAGCTGTTTTCTGGTTCAGTTTCACAACCACCGCACGATCCGCCAAACCATCAGCGACATCAAGACACAATTTCAGCTGTCCGACGAGCAGGTGGGCGAACAGGCTATGCTGCTGGGGCTTCTGGGGCAGAGTGACGAGGGAAACCAGTTTATGATGATGCTCTATGCCGCCGCTGCCGTTCTCTCCTCGCTGGTGCTGCTGGCAGGCGTCCTCATGATTGCGGGAAGCCTGAACAGCAACATCGCCGGGCGGACGCAGTTTTTTGGAATGCTTCGCTGCGTGGGCGCGACGCCGGGACAGATTATGCGTCTGGTATACAGGGAGGCGCTCGGTCTGTGCACTTTTGCCATCCCTGCAAGCATTCTTTCAGGAATGATCGTTATATGGGCGCTCTGCGCGGTTCTACGTTTTCTCAGTCCCCTGTATTTTGCCACCATGCCTGCTTTCGCGGTCAGTCTGCCGAGCGTTGCCGCTGGTGTTGTCATCGGCATTTTAACAGTGCTCCTGGCATCCCGCGCACCTGCAAAAAGGGCGTCAAAAGCCTCGCCGCTGGCGGCAGTGACGGGAAATGCCAACCATCTGACACCCGTCCGCAGGGCTGCAGACACGACCTTCTGCAAAGTCGATACCGCACTCGGCATCCATCACGCCGCCGCAAGCCGCAGAAATCTTCTGCTGGTCTCGGCATCCTTTGCGCTGAGTATTATCCTCTTTTTGTCATTTTCCACGACAATTGATTTTATGAGGCACGCAGTCAAGGCACTCAGTCCATGGACCCCTGACATCTCTATTGTCAGTCAAAATACAGGAGCGTACTCCTCCTGCAGCATTGACTCCTCCCTGATCGCTGCATTACAGGAAAATCCTGCGGTCAAACGTGTCTACGGACGAATGTTTGCCTACAATCTTCCGACTGTTTCAAACGGCAGAGAAAATACAGCCGTCTTAATCTCCTACGATGCACAACAGTTTCAGTGGGCTAAAAAATACCTGTTAAACGGTTCATTGAAAGAGGTTCAGACGCAGACCGGAACCGGACTGATTGTCGCATCGCCTCAGTACAACAACCATACGCAGATCCAGACAGGGGACACTGTAGCGCTCACAATCCATGGTCAGACTTCCGAGATTGCAATAGCCGGCATGGTGTCCGAATGTCCTTTTAACACGCCGGACGGCGATATTATCCTGTGCTCAGAGGAGACGTTTCGGCAGCTTACAGGTGAAAATGCATACACCATCATTGATATCCAGCTAATCCGCGGAGCTTTGGATACAGATGTGGAGTCTATCCGTGTGCTGGCAGGAGCAGACTGTACTATTTCCGACCAACGTATGCAAAATCAGAGTGTGCAGGGGGCAAATTATTCCTTTAAGCTGTTTCTCTATGGATTTCTGTTTCTAATTGCCATGGTGACCATCTGCAACATTGTCAACTGCACCGCCATGAGCGCCGAGGCGCGGATGAATCAGTACGGCGCTCTGCGCGCCATCGGAATGAGCGACGGGCAGCTGGCAAAGATGATTGTCGCGGAAACAGTATCCTACGCGGCGGCTGGCGGGATCAGCGGAACCATACTGGGACTTTTTCTGAATAAAAAGCTGTATGAATTTCTGGTAACTTACCGCTGGAATGATCCGTGGCAGCTTCCGGTCGGCGAGCTTTGTCTGATTCTTGTGATTGTTGCTGTGTCTGTTATTCTGGCGATATATCGTCCGGTCAAAAAGATTCAGGAAATGTCGATTATAGAGACAACAAGATGGGGCTAAGCAAACGCCCCATCTAAAAATTTCACCAACTCCCCTTTGACAGCCTGCACAGGAGAGTCCAGCACATGCTGTACATACAGCAGACTGTACGAACATTCCGGGCTGATTGCCAGAAACGCCCCGCCTGCGCCGCCCCAGCCGAAATCCTTCTTTGTGGAATACATCTGAGGACACCGGACCCCCAGACCATATCCATAGTCCCTCACCCGATCCTGACTGAACGTGCTCAGACACTGTTCATTTAACTGATTGCTCCACATCATCCTGCTCGTCTCTGTATTTAAGAGCACATTCCCCTTTCTCAGCGCCTCCGCAAAACGAATGTAGTCATCCACGGAGGAGATGCATCCTGCACCGCCGCTTTCATACGCACTTCCCAGCTTAAATCCCTGATTCCCCCTGCCGCAGTTGATCAGACACTTTTTGTCTGTATCATATCTGTACTGTGCCATAAGTTTGTCCATGTCCACTGTGCTCGTGTCAAATGTAGAGTGTTTCATTTGAAGGGGATCAAAAATATATTTCTGGGCAAATGCGCTAAACTGCATTCCGCTGAGCACTTCTACCAGCACTGCCAGCACATCATGACAGAAACTGTAGCGCCACTGTGTCCCTGGCTCAAACGCCAAAGGTTCCCTTGCCAGATAGCGCATCATTTCCCGGGCAGGGCAGACGCCATTGGTCTCCACCCTGCCCCTTTTTAGCTGCTCTGACTGTAAATCATAAGAGAAGCCCGCTGTCATACAGAACAGATCCCTGATGCGGATGGGGTTCTGGGCAGGCAGCGCTGCCTCCCCTCCCCCATCGGCTTTTACATACATTTCCGTAAATTCAGGCAGATACTCACAGAGCAGATCATCCAGTCCAAATGCCCCTTTTTCCATCAGCATCAGCGCAGCAGTGCAGGTGATGGGCTTTGACAGCGAATAGATATTATACAATTCCGTTCCTGTCATTTTTTGTGTATTCCCGTAATCCCGATACCCGCGCATATGCCTGCACACACAGACGCCCTGATGATAGACAATACAGTCGAAACCCGGCGTGCCCATTTCCAGAAAACTATCCAGAAAGTCCATCATCTCCTGAAACCTTGACGTTCTATCCATTATTTACCACCTCATATTACTTTGCATACTCCGCAACCATCTGATCGAGAGACGGAAGTGATTCCAGCTCATCCATCATTTTGTTATACCCCAGTCTGTCCAGCTCCTTTAGATAATCGCCCCATGTAGCGTCTACATCTGCCTGTCCCAGAATCGCCTGTGTTCTGTAGCTTGCGACATATGCATCCAGATCCCCGCTGATTTCCTGAGAAATCTGCTCGTAAGATGTCTCGTTTGCCAGATCGGTCTTGTAGGGTTTATGCTGCCATTTCAACCAGGATCCATTCTCTCCCTCAGACCAATACTTTCCTCCTGCCTGGAAGAGCGCTTCCTCGCCAACCCACTTTGTCACTTCCTCTGTCTGTCCAAACTGGCAGAAGCTCCATGTTCCCTTGTCGCCAGAATTAAGCTTATTGATCTTGACAGGTGTCTCACCAGTCTCATCCCATTTCCAGTCCACATCCTTCTCACCGAAAATCATCTGCGCCACGATCTCCTTGTCGCCAGCGCCAAAAATAGTATAGTTAAAAAATTCCATGATCTTTGCCAGCTTCTCATCATCCACATTTGCATTGACATAAAATTTTCCATATGCCGGTGTAGGATTTACAACCGCTTTCACTTCGCCGCCGTCTGGTCTGAGTCCAGGTGTAGCCAGAATCTTTGCATTCGGATCCCGTTCCAGAAGCGTCAGCGGCGGTCTGTCCATTGCCCAGGTGTTCAGCGTATTCATTGATGAAAGCCAGTAGCCAACAACGCCTGTGTTCACCTTATCCCACGCAAGTGTCCTGTCATTGCTGATAATCTCAGGGTCCAGCAGATTCCTCTTATACAGATCCTGAAAGCCCTTTAAAAATTCTTTGTACTCCTCCATGGCATAGCACTGTTCTGCCCTTCCGTCCACATCATTGATGTCCCTCGTAAAACCATACGCGGAGAAAAACTGTCCGATCTGTCCGATTCCCCAATCTGGCGCTGCTGCGCCCAGCGTATCCTTCTGCCCGTTTCCGTCGGGGTCCTTGTTGACAAACGCATCCATGATCTCAATGAATTTGCTCAGCTCAATGCCGTCAGACGCCACATAAAGCCTGTCGGAAACCTGCTCTACCTCAACGCCGAGATCAATCCCCAGATTCTCAATCCAGTCATATCGGTAAAAATCACCGGGAAGGTAATAATCTACAAACTGAAACGTGAGACCTGCCAGACAGATAAATTCGTCCTCGTTTTCAGGATTGAGCACCATTTTATAAATCAGCGGATTTGCCTCATAATATTCCAGAAGTTTTGGGCAATATTTCTCTACCATAGATCTTGGAATCGTCCGAATCAGCTCCTGCTCCTGCATCCAGCTAGGCGTCTTGGACTCTGTCCACATGCAGTCCGGCATTTCCCCGGAAGCCAGCAGCAGGTCAATCGTGTCTGTTGTCTCCGCCTTCTCCACTGTAATATTGATATTCAGGGCATCCTCAATCATTTTTTCCACAAAGGAACCGTCCTCATAATCCGAATAACACCATTGTCCTGTGTAGGTGATATCATAGGTCTTATTGGGATCCGGCGCTGCACTCTCCCCATTACTGCTTACGGTATTCCCTTTTGATGAACCAGAACAGCCTGTCACGGCTGTCATGGAACACAGTGTCAGCGCCAGCATCTTATTCATGATATTTTTTTTCTTCATTCTTCTCCTCCTGTAAAATATCCAGTTCTTTCCATTCAATTCTTCGAATACGTGTTCTTGCCAGACAGCTCCCGTCCTCCGGTCCACCGGCATTGTATGCCAAAAGCATGGCGTCCTCCAAAAAACAGATAGCGCAATAACAGTAACCGCGATCCTCCTCCGTCTCAAATGCAGTTCCTTCCGTGAAAGTCTGCCCATTATCCCTGCTGACCGCTATTACATATGGCGTGCGTCCTCCTGTAAAAATCGCTGTCTTTTTCCTGCGCCCATTGTACTCCGGAATCGGATTCCACACTGCCCAGACAGCTCCTGTACCGTCCCGCTTTATGCTCATTGGACTGTTGGGTGAGGTAAACCGGGAAGGCTCTGCGCCCGTCCATGTATTCCCATTATCCAAAGAAAACATCTCATACTGCCTGCCGAGATCTGTTCTTGCAAATCCCCACAAAATCCCAGGACTCAGCTCTAATACGCCCGGTTCCTGCAGTCCCGATGTGCAATTTCTCGCATAGGGCATACAGCACTTTCCCTCCGCAGCCTGCCATGAGCGGCCGTCGTCATCAGAATAGAAGAAGACCACTTCTGAACGGTAATCTAAGAAAGTTCCGTTTTCTCCCTCCTGCCCGGTTCTGTGGCAGGCAGCCGGAATCAAAATTCTCCCGCTTTCCAGCCGCACTACTCTGTCATTGTTGACTACAAAAAATCCCGCCTGCGGCGTACACAGCACTCTGTCCTCCCATGTCTCTCCGCCGTCGTTTGACCGCCTCATGTACATCTGCATCATGGTATAGGTATGACGCACCAGATAAAACAAACCGAGGTCTCCGTCTTCCAAATCCAGCAGGGAGAGCGACATGATATTGACTGCATGCTCCTCCTCACAGGTCAGAAGAATCCGCTCATTTCCAAAATGCCTTCCCCCGTCAACAGATGTTACTGCACAGATATCTGA
>CAMWJQ010000034.1 GCA_947174615.1 uncultured Lachnospiraceae bacterium | reverse complement strand
TCCTCATACTGTGCCTCTGCCACGACGAGCGTAGCAGTACTTCGCTGCGGCATCAGTTTCTCTAAAAATACAATGCCTGGCATCCTTGGCAGATCGTGGCATAAAAGCATCACATCCGGATTGCACTCTATGATTTTATCTCTTGCAGTGTAGGCATTGTTTGCCTCCGCCACAACATCCAGCTCAGCATCCGCGCTGAGAATTTCACTCAGCCTTCTTCTCAACTCAAGGTTTGCTACCACTAATAACACCTTTAATTTTCCCATATTTATTCTCCCTGCATTACTTTCTGTATATGGAAGGTTTTACATACTGGAATTGGGTATTATTCTGACTCATAGACTCTGTAGAACCAATGAACAGGTATCCCCCGGGCGCCATTTTCTCATATATATTTCTTAACAGACGCTCTTTCGTCGGTTCATCAAAATATATCATGACATTTCTGATGAATACAACATGAATCGGCTTCTTGAAAGGCAGAGGGTTCATCAGATTGAGCTGACGAAACAGCACTTCTTTTTTGAGCTCATCCTTCACCCGATATTCCTCTGGGCTGATCTGTTTGAAAAACCTGCGCACATACTGCTGAGGCAGCTGCTCGACAGAATTTTTGGCATATACGCCGCGCATTGCCTTCTCAAGAACTTTCGTGTCAATATCCGTCGCTAAAATCTTTGTGTCCCACATCGACTGCTCCAATCCCAGAAATTCTTTGCAAAGCATTGCCAGTGTATACGGTTCCTCGCCGGACGAGGAAGCAGCACACCATATATGCCAGTCTTTTGTGTTCTCTGTGCGTCTTTTCAGTTCTGGAAAAACTTCTTGTTTCAAAAACAGAAACTGCTCATACTCCCTCCAAAAATATGTATGATTAGTCGTGAGGGCATTCATCAGATCTTCTGCCTCCGGTCCTGTCGGAAATCTCTCTACACGGTCCATAAACTCATCGTATGAGCTATATCCTTTTCGCTGCATATAATTATCAAGCCTTCCCTGAACCAAAACTTTTTTTTCATTTAAATTGATGCCTGCCTTCCCCTTTACATAAGCAGCCACCCGTTGAAATTCTTGTTCTGTTATCATTTGAGAAACCTTCTATCTGTTAGATTTTATATAAATTATCAGTCTATTCCGATAATTAAACGCATTGTATTTTTGATTATAGCATCTTGACGCGAACTTGTCAAAATAATTACTGACCAAAATACACAATCTTCTCTGCGAGATCGTCAGCGGTATCCTGGTCCGTCAGCGCCGCGATAATCTCAAGTGAAAAAGCAATTGCAGTCCCCATGCCGCGGCTTGTAATAACATTTTCTGTTCTTACCACTTTGTCATAGCAGACCTCTGCACCTGTAAGCTCCGCTTCCATCCCCGGATAAATACATGCCTTTTTTCCCTCAAGCAGTCCCATATGCCCAAAAATACTGGGCGCTGCACAGATTGCAGCGATGAGTTTATCCTCCTCGTAAAATTTACGCAGATTGTTCGTAAGCTTTCCGCATGCCTCCAAATTCTTGGTGCCGGGCATGCCTCCTGGGCAGACAAGAACATCAAAGCTGTTGAAGTCAATCTCCTCAATTCCCACATCCATCTTGACGGTTATGCCATGACTTCCTGTCACACTGTCCGCATTGTCTACGGCGACACAGACTGCCTCCACGCCCGCGCGTCTGAGCAGATCCACCACCGTAAGCGCCTCAATCTCCTCATACCCTGTTCCAAAAAATATCGCTGCCCTTTTCATCGTAAAATACTTCCTTTCTTGATTGATTTCTGATTTTTGCTGTTGGATTTCTAATTGAAACATGTCATAAAATCATTTTACCACATTCTCCGTCATTTGTGAAAGATTTTGCATCATTTGTTTATGAATTTGCTATTTTTCTTCCTAACATTTATGTTATAATCTTACTATATTCTACTAATTATACTGAAGAACGTTAAGATTTTCCAATTCCCGCGCAGCACATGTAGCATAATCGGACAACATGCGTTGCGCAGGAAGGAAAATCTAATCGTTCTTGAGTATAAAAAAATTGGGAGGTAATTATGAAATATAGAAATATAATGACACTTCTGTTCACAATCTCTCTGTCCGCATGGTCCCTGGCAGGATGCGGCGCAGATGCAGGACAGCCCTCAGCGGAAGCTCCAGCAGCCTCTGTCTCTGCAGAAGCGCAAGCCCCAGAGACCACTTCTGAAACGGCTGTCCCCGAGACGCTAAATTCCGAAGCTGCATCTGCCCCCCAGACAGCGCCCACATATCCGCTGCCCACCGCCGCAGAAGACGCTGGGATCTACGTGAAACCAATCCCTGATCTTGCTGACGATTTTATCCGCGGCATGGATATCTCCTCTATTCTCGCAGAAGAAAAAAGCGGCGTGAAATATTACAACGCTGATGGTGTTGAACAGGATATCTTTGCTACCATGGCAGAGGCAGGCGTCAACTATGCCCGCATCCGCGTCTGGAATGATCCCTATGATGAAAACGGCAATGGATACGGCGGCGGAAACAACGATCTTGCCACTGCTATCGTGCTTGGAAAACGCGCGACGGACAATGGCATGAAGGTCTGCATTGACTTTCACTACTCCGACTTCTGGGCAGACCCGGCAAAACAGATGTGCCCCAAAGCTTGGAACGGCATGCCGCTGGAAGAAAAAACCAAAGCCTTATATGAATTTACAAAAGACAGTATAACACAGCTTCTGGATAACGGCGTCGATGTCTGTATGGTACAGGTCGGCAACGAAACCAACAACGGCATGGCTGGCGAGACACAGATTCCTAATATCGCCCAACTAATGAACGCCGGCAGCAGGGCAGTCCGCGAAGTATCCGAAAGTTATGACAAAGAGATCAAGGTCGCACTTCACTACACCAACGCATCTGACTATGACGGTCTTGACTCCATTCTATACAAGCTCTCCTCTTTTCAGGTAGATTATGATATCTTTGCGCTGTCCTACTATCCGTACTGGCACGGTACATTCGAAAACCTTCAGAATGTCATGGCGAATATCCGGAACAAATACGGCAAAGAAACACTGATTGCAGAGACTGCTTACTGCTACACAACAGAGGATACCGACGGTTCTGGCAACAGTGTCGGCGCATCTGACCTGATTGACGCATACGGCGCCACTGTCCAGAGCCAGTCAACGGCACTCCGCGATGTCTGTGCAGCGGCAAGTGAATCAGGCGCTCTTGGCGTCTTTTATTGGGAGGGCGCATGGATTACTGTCGGAGATGCAAACGCAGACAACAGCCCGATCTGGGAGGAATTTGGCTCAGGATGGGCAAGCAGCTACGCCGCAGAATATGACCCCAAAGATGCAGGACAGTATTATGGGGGCTGTTCATGGGATAACCAGGCGCTGTTTGACGCTGACGGAAAACCGCTTGAATCCCTGTATACCTACAAATGGTTAAAATACGGCACCAATGCTGAACCTGCAATTGATCTAGTGACAACGCCAACTGTCACATGCAATATAGACGCTGAACTGACTCTTCCCGAAACAGTAGACGTTATCTATAATAACCGCGCCCTCAATACATCGCTCCCCGTTGAATGGTACGAGGAACAAGTCAGAAGCATTGACACTTCCAAAGGGGGGACATATGAAATCTACGGAAGAATCCTAGATGACAATGCCGCTTCTGACAATCCGACAGAGGCTTGTTGTATCGTCAAGGTCGAAATGCTCAATTATGTTGTTAATCCAAGTTTCGAGGATACGGATACCTCCATGTGGAACATTTCCTATGAGGGAGACAAAAATCCGACAGATTTTCAGCAGAAAGAGTCCGACGCCCACACCGGCGAATATGCTTTTCACTTTTGGTCGGAATCCGATATGGACTTTACTATCGAACAGAAGTTTACAGATTTGGAACCCGGCACTTATGCCTTAACAGCGTATTTTCAAGGCGGTGATATTGATGACAATGCCAAGATGGAGCTCTATGCGTCCGTCGGCGACACGGTATCCTCAGATGCCTTTACCGCACAAGGCTATGCTAACTGGCAGGAACCCGCCATCCCTTCCATAAAGATCACTGACGGCACACTCACTATCGGTATGCATATCCAATGCAACGCAAAGAGCTGGGGAACAATAGATGATTTTACGCTGAACAAGATTGATTAGAACTCACCTTTCAATCAACGGTTTGACCTTATACACAAGCATGCCGATCAGACCTCCTGTGACAAGACCTGCAGTCAGAAGCGCCGGCAGATAAAACGCAATTTTTAGATTCTGCACCACAAGAACTGCTACTGCCAGCTGCCCGATATTGTGGCTTACACCGCCTGCCATACTCACGCCTGCGATGGAAAGCCACATTTTTTTCTTCAAAAGAACCATCACCAAAAGACTAAGCATCCCTCCCGCGAGGCTATAGAGCATCATCGACAGATTGCCAAACAAAAAAGAGACCAGCACAATGCGCGCCACTTGTATCACAAACGCCTGATATACCGGAAGCGTATACAGTGCAAGTACAACAATAATATTGGGCAGTCCCAGCTTCACACCCGGTATGCCAAAATGAAATGGTATCAGTGCCTCCACGTATCCAAATATCATTGCCAGCGCTGTCAGTATACCGCAGTGTGCCACATTTTTTGTTGTCATCTCCACGCCTCCCTTCATCACAGTTTTTTTTCCTTTTATTCTATTGAATCTCGTTATGGTACAATCACATCTGGCAGTTGGCTATCCTTGTCACCTGTCACCTCCGCAACCAGCCTGTGCGGCAGGCAGATAATCGTCTCACCACTTTTTGAAATTGGCTTGTACGCCATGCAGTATTTATCCGCACAGTCTGCCTCTGCCATATAGGCACTGCCGTCTTCTATAACAAGTTTGTTATGTCCCAGCTTTTCATCCATCGTGACGGTCTGATTTTTTGCCAGACTATACTCCCCATAAAGCACGCCATCTATCGTAATTCGGATCGTATCACCCTCATTTTTCTGGTAAAAAGATGCTGCAATGGCAGACACTGCAATCGCAATGACTGCCGCGATCATTACGATCAAATCTTTTTTACAAAACATCCTCATCTCACAGCTCCACTCTCATCTGTCTGAATACCATTCCCACCTTTGGGTCAAATCGAATAGGGGGATGCCATATTGACAAGTCTTTTAATAAGAAAGAATCTCATATCCTTCTTCCGTGACAAGCACCTGAATCTCCCACTGTGCTGAGGGAAGCCCATCTTCCGTGTACACTGTCCAGCCATCATCATCTGAGATGTAGATCTCGTCTTTTCCCATATTAATCATAGGCTCTATTGTGAAAACCATTCCCGGGACCATCAGCATTCCCGTGTCCTTGGGACATACATAGCTAACCCACGGATCCTCGTGAAATTCCAGACCAACCCCATGACCGCCGATATCCTTGACAACCGAATATCCATTCTGCATGGCAAACTCATGAATTGCCGCTCCCATATCCCCAATCTTTCGCCATGGCTGTACATATTGCAGACCGACCTCAAGACTCTGTCTGGCAATCTCTACCAGCCGTTTTTTCTCTGCAGAGACATTTCCAATACAATACATTCTGGAAGAATCAGAAAAATAACCTTTATAGATTGTAGACGCATCTACATTGACGATATCGCCGTCCTTTAAAATCTCATATTTTGACGGAATCCCATGACACACAACATTGTTGAGAGAGGTGCAGACACTCTTGGGGTATCCTTCATAGTTTCGTGTCGCCGCAGCCGCATTGTGCTTTTTGGTGATCGTGCACACCCAGTCGTCAATCTCCTGTGTCGAAACTCCCTCCTGTATATGTTCATCAATATAATTCAAGATTTCTATATTAATCTTAGCGCTCTCGCGAATCCCCTGTATCTGTTCAGGATTTTTGATGATGCGCCGCGGCGGCACCAGCACGCACCTGCGTCGGTACTCGTCCAGCTTCTCATCAAAAGAATTGTGGCATTTCTTGTACTTTTTACCGCTGCCGCACCAGCAGTTATCATTTCTGCCCAGCTTCTCTTCCACTTCAAGTTCAAACATATTTTTTTTGGACACCTTTTTGCGCATTAAATTGTACTCTAATATATTTTTTCCCATAAACGCTTTCTCCCGGTAATATTTTTCCTACTTTATCTTACACTTTGTTTGAGGATATGGCAAGGAAATTTTGTGCCTGGATGCATAACAGACGATAAGATGCACACACTATTCAGGAGGAATTTATTAGAGCCGCCAAAGGCGGCATGGAGATTTTTATGAGACCGTTAAAAACTTATACGAGAATTGGTATTCTTTTTGTCATCATAACAGGCTCGATTGCCCACTTTTTATATGACTGGTCTAATCATGTTTCTATCATCGGATTCTTTACACCGATCAATGAATCCATCTGGGAACATATGAAATTACTATTTTTCCCAATGCTGTTATACGCATTCGTATTCGTATTTCGCTATAAGAATCGTTATCCAAGCGTTCCATCCGCACTCTGTGCAGGAATTTTATTCGGAACTTTTCTCATTCCGTTCTTATTCTACAGCTACACACTAATCCTTGGGAAAGATTCTTTTGTGTTGGATCTCGGCACCTTTATATTGAGTATCCTCATCGCATTTTGGCTTTCCTACAGACTGGCATTGTCCGGCAGGCTCCTTCGGTATACGCCTCTTCTGTGCTGTCTCGTTGGAATTTTATTCGCCTTATTTTTGATATTTACGTATCACCCTCCCGCGATGCCAATTTTTGAGGACCCAGCTTAAACCCTAATCAAAAATCAAAAAAGTAGTTGACTTCTATTTTTTTATCTGATACACTATAAAAGCATATTTAATAAATGCGGATATGGCGGAATTGGCAGACGCGCCAGATTTAGGTTCTGGTGGGCGACCGTGCAGGTTCAAGTCCTGTTATCCGCATAAAATAAGGGTTTTGAGACCCTTATTTTTTTCCATTGTAATCAGAGCATCGTTTCCGGGCAATGGGTCTGTGACTCTTAGGCGGTTATTCGGATAATAAAGTATCCAGTTCTATACTGCCCAGCCCACACTCCAGCACTGCTTTTCCCAGTACTTTCCCGTTTGAACTTATTTTCTGATTTCCTAAACATCCCGATTTATTGCCATTTAGTCGAATATTTCCCAGCGCACAAGAAAGCTTATAATCAAAATCACACTCTTTGTTCTCCAGTTGGAATTTACAACTTCCCACACCACAGCTTACTTTGAGTTCTCCATTGACACGCCCTCTATAGACACTCTCGCCCACACCACAATGCACGCTCAGGCTGCCCGCTGTGACATCTTTCATCTTCACTTTTCCTGCGCCAATCTCCACACTCAGCCTTTTTTGTACAGATAGCCTTGCTGCTTTCCATTTGCCTGCACCAATTTCGGCATTCAGTTTTTGACATGAAAGAGGAACCTCCTCCATCCCCACTTTACCGGCGCCAGCTTCAAGCACAATGCTTTCAAAAAACATTCCCGACGGAATATACAAGGTAATGTGCACGGTCTGCTGATTCGGCAGATTGATCAGTGCGTTTTTAAACTGATAGTGTACGACAAGCACTCCATCTCTTAATTCACAGCGATACCGCTCCTCAGACAAATTCTCTGCCTCCACCCGGATTTCCCTGCCGACTGCTTCCTTTATTTCAACGTCAGCCGCAGCAAGCCGAAGCTCCAGACGATTCACCTCATCTGCTGCAAATGTATTTGTTTTTATTTTCATCTTTGTTTCCATCGTCATCCTCCTTATTGATCATGAAACCAGTACCCCATCCTGTTAGAAATTGAAGTCTGGGACTGCCTGTTCCGCACAATTGTGTCGTTTTAAATTTCTAGACGAATAGTTAATAGACGCTATCACACATAATGTATCTCAATATTCCCAAAATTTGTCTCACCGATCAGCAGCAGTGTCGCGCTGCTCGTACCCAGACACATTCCATGTTCATTGATACTGCCAAAGCAGTGCTCCAGTTCATTTTTTACATTCCATTCCTTAGGAATAAAGAGGATGACTCCGCCAAAATTATTCTCAATTTTCACCTCAGCCATCTCTCCTTGAATGATAGCGTTATCAAAATAAATCTTCATTCCGCCAAAGTTATTTTCCAGACGTGCCTTGCTAAAATTGTCTGAATTAATATATCGAATCGTCTCACCAAAATTATTCTCACAGCGGATATGGGACTTGCTGCACTGTCCGCTGACGCTTCCAATTCCCTTACTGCCAGTGCTGTCAATATCCCAGTCAATCTCAATACTTTGCTTTCCCCTTTTTTTTGCGCCAAACAGGAAAGAAAAACCAATACTCAGAAACAGCGCAGCAACAAGAATCGTCCACGGCGTCAAAGCTTCTATGCCCAGCGGTTCATCATAAATCATAAACAAAAACGCAGCGGCAAATATCGTTTCATAAAAATTTCTATGACGAATGCCATCCACCACAACCCAAGCCAAAATGGCGGATGCCAGAATCGAAAACACCCCCACATCCGGCAAAACACCAATTTTACTTGCAATGACAATCACTGCCATCACGATAAAAAAGCTTCCCCAAAATACATTTTTCCCTCTCATAGATGCAACCTCTTTTCTTCCAATTTGCTGATCAACAGTTTGTAGTAATACCTCGAGACATAAACCTGCTTGTGCGTGTTTAGAAACGCTACGACACTCGAAGCCGTCAAGTTCCGGTTAATAGAATAAATATGATTCGTATTTAAAATCGTGGACTTTGACACTCTCATAAAGAATCTCGGGAGAAGCTCTTCCAGCTCATAGAGCTTATATTTTATTTGATATGCATCTGTCCTTGTGTGCGCACTGATCCCATTTTCATCCGTCTCAAAAAATAAAATCTCATCCAGCATTAGATAATACTCTGTATTTCCTTTATAAAATACAAACTTCTGCATTGATCCTGCCGCTTCACTTACCGCCTTCTGAACTGCGCTGATTTCCTCTGTCAAGCTCCTGCATTGAATCAGCACCACATCCTCCTCCAAGGCTTCGTCAATTTCGATTTTTATCTTCATGCCCCACACTTCCCAACATTCTTCCGTAACCTTTTCTATATGATAATAAAATGAACCACCGATGTAAAGTGTTTTACACCAAGCGGTTCATTTTTGAAGGTAAGTGGTCATCTTTAATCATTGTCAGGCACTTTGCTGATAACCTTTTTATGAATCCGTATCATAAAGAGCGCTGACACGCACAGCGACATCGTCTCTGCAATGGGAAATGCCCACCACACTGCATTGAGACCGCCGAGCTGTGCAAGAAGATACGCCACCGGCAGCAGTACAACAAGCTGTCTCGCAACAGATACCACAAGGCTGTATACCCCATTTCCTAGCGCCTGAAAGACAGAACCGGCAATAATGCAAAACCATGCTGCCAAAAAATGAATGCCGATAATGTGCAGCGCCGGCACGCCGATTGCAAGCATCTCATCGGATGCCTCAAACATGCCAAGCAGCGTTGCGGGCACCGTCTGAAAGACGATAAAACCGACAAATAGCAACGCAAACGCATAAACAAGACTGCATTTGACTGCTTTGACCAGACGGCTTCTCTTCCCTGCTCCATAGTTGTATGCCACAATCGGTATCAGTCCATTGTTTAGCCCAAACACAGGCATGAAGAAAAAGCTCTGAAGTTTGAAATAAACGCCAAACACGGCAGTCGCTGTCGATGAAAAAGTAATCAGTATCATATTCATACCATAAGTCATGACAGAACCAATTGCCTGCATAATGATCGCCGGTACACCAACCTTATAAATATTGGCGATCGTCTTTCCGTCCGGTCTAAAACCTTTGATGAAGAGCGTAATCTCCTTATTTTTTTTGATATTAAACAAAATTCCCAGTGTTCCACCTACAATCTGCCCAATAACTGTCGCAATCGCCGCTCCTGCCACACCAAGCTTTGGCATTCCGAAAAGCCCAAAAATCAATATCGGATCCAAAATTATATTGATCACCGCACCGACTGCCTGTGTAATCATAGAGTACAAAGTCTTTCCGGTAGACTGCAGCAGCTTCTCAAATATCAACTGCGTATACAGACCAAACGAACATACACACACAATTGTAAGGTACTGTATTCCAAACGACATAATTTCCGGGTCTGCCTCCTTGAGCTGACTTGCATAAAAGGGTCTGACCCCCACAATTCCCACAATCACAAACACGATAAAATTTATTGCTGCCAAAAAGATGCCATTCATGGCAGTCTTGCTCACCTGCCTCAAATCCCCTTCTCCGAGCTGCTTTGAGAGCAGCGAATTGACGCCCACGCCAGTTCCTGTGCCAAGAGCAATCAAAAGCGTCTGTATTGGAAACGCAAGTGACACTGCTGTCAGTGCATTCTCACTCAGCTTTGCCACAAAAACACTGTCCACGATATTATAGAGCGCCTGAACCAGCATAGAAATCATCATTGGCAGTGACATATTTAACAGCAGCTTATTGACAGGCATCACGCCCATTTTATTTTCCTGCATTTTTGTATCTATTTTGCTACTCATTCGTTTTCTCTCACTTTCCTTTGCAAATCATTATCACAGATCCACACTTAAAAAACAAGCCCATACCTGCCTTACCACAGCAGGTATGACCCTGTTTCCGATCCATCATTTTCTCTCCAAATCAGCGTACTAGATTCTCGTATCCACAAAGATCGTATAAATTGCCTTTATCGCAGTCTCAAAATCTTCATTTGCCACACCAATGATGACGTTCTGTTCACTCGACCCCTGATCAATCATTCTGACATTGACATTTGCATGTGCCAGCGCTGCAAAAATTCTTCCAACTGTACCCCGCTGTGATTTCATGCAGCGTCCCACCACAGCGATCAATGCAAGATCTGACTGAATATCAACATTGTCCGGATTTACTGCTTTGTTAATACCAGACAGGATATTCTGTTCTTTGTCAACAAACTCCGACTGATGAACCATGACATTGAGCGTATCAATCCCAGAAGGCATATGTTCAAAGGAGATATCATACTCCTCAAATACCTGAAGGACCTTCCGCCCGAACCCAATCTCTGCATTCATCATATCCTTCTCAATATTGATAGAAGCAAATCCCTTCTTGCCAGCGATACCCGTGATTGTATACTTTGCCTTTTTGCAGGTATGTCCCACAATCCACGTACCCTCATCCTCCGGCTTGTTCGTATTCCTGATATTGATGGGGATACCTTCCTTTCTCACTGGGAAAATGGCATCCTCATGAAGGACGTTAAAGCCCATGTAGGAAAGCTCTCTAAGTTCGCCATACGTAATGATATCGATTCCCTTTGGATTCTCTATAATGCGCGGATCTGCAATCAGTATTCCCGACACATCCGTCCAGTTCTCATACACATCTGCCTGAATCGCCTTCGCCACAATAGAACCGGTAATATCGGATCCGCCCCTCGAAAATGTCACAACCGTTCCATCTTCCTTCGCGCCATAAAATCCCGGAATGACTGCCCTCTCCACATTCTCCAGCCGCTTGGAAAGGAGCTTTTGTGTCAGCCCTGCGTCAAACACACCTGACGCGTTAAAGCGAATTGCCTCCGCGGGGTCCACAAACTCATAGCCAAGATAGTTTGCCATAATGAGACCATTCAAGTACTCACCACGGCTGGCAGCATAGTTGGGACCTGCTTTGCGCTTAAAATCATCAATAATCTTGTCAAATTCCGCAGAGAGATCCAACTCAAGTTTCAATCCATCGATAATTTCCTGATATCTCTTCTCAATCTGTGCCATTTCTGCATTAAAATTATGATCTTTCTCCGCCAGTTCATAACACGCATAAAGCATATCCGTAACCTTTGTATCATTGTCAGACCGTTTTCCGGGCGCTGATGGAACGACGAACTTTCTGTCATCATCTGAATGGATAATATTTCCAACCTTCACAAACTGTTCTGCGCTTGCCAGTGAGCTTCCGCCAAATTTAACTACCTTTTTCATCCCACATATTCCTTTCCAGTACTTCCTGTTATTAATCTACTCTGATCATCGACAAAATGTTACCAAATTTTGCAGCCTTCTCTCTATAGGATACTTCCGTCATCTCCTCTGTGACAAAGCCACACTCCCCGTCAGCTACATCCTGAAACAACTCAACCTCACCAAATACATTCTCAATCTGCGCCTTATCCGCCATCGGCACTCGAACGAAGAATCTTCTGACGGCACCGTCAATCGGAGAGATCTCAAGTTTTTCATCCTCCCACTTGATATGCAGATGCTTTCCGGTATGTCTGGCACAATCAATTACATCTGCCACAACAGCACTCGCCGTTGCAAGCTTTCCTGCACCCTTTCCGTAATACA
Organism: uncultured Lachnospiraceae bacterium; assembly: GCA_947174615.1. Lineage (GTDB taxonomy): Bacteria > Bacillota > Clostridia > Lachnospirales > Lachnospiraceae > COE1. The sequence continues at coordinate 3,593 of CAMWJQ010000034.1, read as the reverse complement.
TTGTCTCTCCGCCCATGTTCGCATTCACCAGAATCGCATTAAATACGCCCTTCACAGCATAGAGCGGATTCTCCGGCTTTACAACAAACGGCGCTACCAGTGCGTAATACTTGTCACCCTTTTTCACACTTTTTGCAAAGAGCTTGATCGTAGCGCCCATTTTCTTTGCATATGCAAAATCTACAGATGTAATCGCCGTGATCCCCTCTGTCATGATATCTGCAAAATCAACATTCTTGCCATAAGCCAGCGATGTGAGAATTGAAATCTTGCGGCAGGCATCCAAACCGAGAATATCTGCGTCCGGATTCTTCTCTGCATATCCTTTCTCCTGCGCCCTGGCAAGCACAGTCTCAAAGGCAAGACCTTCTGTTTCCATCTTCGTTAATATATAATTGGTTGTACCGTTCAAAATACCAGTAATCGAAAGAATATCTTCCTGTGCAAGTGAAGTTCTCAGTGGTCTGATAATCGGGATTCCCCCACCGACGCTTGCCTCAAACAGATAGCTGCAGTTATGCGCCTTTGCAAGCTGAATCAATTCCGGTCCATGTTTTTCCACAAGTTCCTTGTTGGATGTGCACACGCTCTTTCCAGCCTCTAATGCACGCTTTGTATACTCATATGCCGGGTGTTCGCCACCCATTGTCTCGCAGACGATAGAAACCTCTGCGTCGTTGAGAATCATCTCCATATCATGAACCAGCACTTCCTGTACAGGATCGCTGTCAAACTCTCTCAAGTCAAGCACATACTTTACTATAATCTCATCGCCAAGCCTGCCAGTAATGACATCCTTATTCTTTTTAAGAACCTCATACACACCGCTTCCTACTGTTCCATATCCTAATATTGCTACCTTTGCCATTTCCCCTTGACCTCCTGTGCGTTTTCATTACAAATCACTGACTACAAATCATTCTCTGCCGAGCACCTTTACATGATGCACTCCGCTTATACGTTCCATTCCTGACACCATCTCAGACACGTCGCTTGACGCATCCAAAATCTGTATGCTGAGCGACAGAGATGCGATCCCATTGATTGGTATCGTTTGATGAATCGTCAATATATTGGCGTGAAAATCTGCCACTACCTTCAACACATCCGACAAAAGCCCTGGCTCATCATCCATACTGCACGCCAGTGTGAGCGTCTTTCCCTGCGTGGAATCATGAAACGGAAAAATGTCCTTCTTATATTTATAGTAGGAACTCCTGCTGATTCCCACATCTTCGACAGCTTCCTGCACAGATGATACCTTCTGCGTTTCCAAAAGTCTGTTCACCTCAACCACCTTCAGTAATACCTCCGGCAAGGCCCTTTTTTTCACAACATAATAAGCTTCTGTCTCTTCCATCTGCCATCTGCTCCTCATTCTATCTGTTTTTTCAGCAAAGACATTTGTGCGTCACTGCAATACATATTATCATAACACACAAAAAAGTGCAACCCGTTTGATGCACTTTTTGCAGGTACGTCAAAAATGGTGCTACAATTCACACCCACGCTAGTTTTTATCAGCTTATAATTCACACCCACGCCAGATTTAGGCATAGCAATACGCCGATGTTACAATGTTAAGCTGCAGCATCGTTTTTCCCTTCTGGGTTCGGAGAACGTTCGCGGTCCTATATTTCTGCGATTTTATGATATACATTTTCCTCATTTGCGCGCAGCAGGTGTACAATACCACAATTCTGTATTCTTCACCGGTTTTATGTGGATTAAATTTTACAGCGCATTACACTCTTTGCTCAGTTTAAAATAGCTTTTACACACCTTAAAAAATACCTCGGTATCCCAGCGTTTTCCATATAGACGGATGATCTCTTTTGAGTTAACATGATATAATAGGGTTTTCAAATAGTAAATGACTGTCTGTGTAATAACTCTGTGAAAGAAGCGGCGGCAAGCTCCGCTTTCTTTCTTAATCCTCTAAATACTGTTGAATATGTTCCAACACCCTGTCTATCTTACTGTTTTTTTTCTCTACATCCTCGCTGTCTCTTGCCTCTTTCAAGTCGTCCTTTACGAAATTCATAAGCAATTTCATTTCCTTCTCGCTGATTGCCATTTCATCCATTACCTCCAACATTCTGTATTCTCCTTTCCGCTCATCAGATTTACTTGCCCCATCTGATATTATATATTATAAACTAATTTTGGTTTATTATCAAAGTAGCAAATAAACTTTTTATGGTTTATTTTCCACATATTTTATTATGTTTCCCGGCTGCATATCTAATAATTCGCAAAGCTGTTCCAAAGTTTTAATTCCCACCATTTCCCCTTTTCTCAATTTCTGCATCGCAGACTGACTCAGCACATTTTCTCTCAAAATTCTAGTACTATTATATCCAGATTCCTTCAATGTTTCTATTACATCAATTTTATATGCCAGCATACCCGAACCTCCTTTTTTCTATTCTAATTTGACATTCAAAAAAAGTCAATAAAAATAATCCAAAAAAAGTTAAACTACACTGCCTCAACAAAATTATGAAATATTTACATCAGACACCCTAGAGCGTGTCTGAAAAATGCTTTCCGTCAGATGTGCGTCACAATTTGTGGGAGATTTGTGCCAAATGAAGGGCGCATAGCGGGCTATGTAACCTGAATTTGGCGCAAATATCGCGCAAATTGGGGCGTGCAGATGACGGGAATGATTTTTCAAACACGCTCTAGTACAGCGTTGCATAATTAACGGTGAATTCTGCACCTGATATTTCTGCCAGCACTGCGTTGTCGTCAATCAACGATGCCACCGCATCGCCTCTTTCCTCCGCCTTGTCCTGACAAAAATATCAGGCACATTATTCACCATTATATACGCAATGCTGTACTAGTACATCAGTTTCTAAATATTCGAATACTTTTATATGCACATTTAGACGAAGAAAAGGAAGCTGTACAGGAAAATTGAATCGGGCTATTGCGCTATAATCCTGCTATAATTTCGCTATAATATGCTCCCCTGCTATAATAATGCTATAAGGATTTTACCTTACGATACCTCATTTTACTATATAATAAAAATCGCTCAAAAGCCTTATATTACAAGCTTTTAAGCGATTTTTTGTTCATGAGACATCGGGGACTCGAACCCCGGACAACTTGATTAAAAGTCAAGTGCTCTACCACCTGAGCTAATGTCCCATATTCATTAAAATGTTTCAACAAGATTGATTTATCACGCCAGCCTTGTCAAAACAAAACTGGGCTAGCTGGATTCGAACCAGCGACTGCAGGGATCAAAACCCTGTGCCTTACCGCTTGGCGATAGCCCAAAAAGGTGGATACTGGGATTCGAACCCAGGGCCTTCAGAGCCACAATCTGACGCGCTAACCAACTGCGCTATACCCACCATATATGAGATAAGGCAAGCTCAATCTCAAACGTGCTCGAAGGGATTCGAACCCCCGACCCACGGCTTAGAAGGCCGTTGCTCTATCCAGCTGAGCTACGAACACATTCCACAAAAGCCAGTTGCTTTGTGATGTAAGTAATTCTTAAATACTGAACTACCCACCGAAGCGGGTGATGGGAATCGAACCCACGTATCCAGCTTGGAAGGCTGGTGTTCTAC
>CAMWJQ010000033.1 GCA_947174615.1 uncultured Lachnospiraceae bacterium | reverse complement strand
TAGCCGTCCTTCGTGATGGTGAAGCCACCGTCTCTTGTATATTTCGTAGAGGTCTCTCCCGCTTTGTTGGTAAACTCAATATTGAAAAAGCCTTTCCCGCCCAGCGCAAGATCAAATGTATTCTCAGTAGTTCTGAACGACCCCTGTGAAAAGTCCGTGTACGTCTCCCCGATCTTCACACCGAGACTCATGTTCCCAAGCTTTTTGGGGGTGTTGGGCGTTTCAGTCCAGTCCTTTATTTTTACTGCCATCACATCTGCGTATGCCTGGCTTGTCGAACCTTCCTTTTTGAAGCCGACTGTGTTGACATTTGCCAGACTGTTCGACATAATATCCATTCTGTACTGCTCATTCAACATGCCGGTATATGATGTATATAGACCTCTAAGCATAAGTTCCTCCTAATTTACGATTCCGATTCAACATTTCCAAGAGAAACCGCATCCGCCGATCACTCGTCTCTGCCGCCTGCCAGAAATTCTACATACTTGCCAGTACCGATGGCAACCGCTGTCATGGGGTCCTCCGCTGTCATCGTGTTGATTCCTGTTCTCGACTCAATCAGATCCTCCAGTCCGCAGAGCAGGCTGCCGCCTCCTGTGAGTACGATTCCTCTGTCAGCGATATCCGCTGCCAGCTCAGGCGGCGTCTTCTCCAACACGCTGTGTATCGTATCAATGATCTGGGAAGTCGTCTCGCGGAGCGCCTCCTCCGTCTCATCGGAAGATACCCTGATCGTCTTTGGCAGTCCTGTCACGAGATTGCGCCCTCTGACATCCATATAATCAACTTCCGGTCTCTTAAATGCTGAACCTATTTTAATTTTAATATCTTCTGCTGTTCTCTCACCAATCAAAAGATTGTGTTTCTTTCTCATATATCTGACGATCGCTTCGTCGAAGTCGTCGCCTGCAACCTTGATGGATGCACTGACAACCGTGCCGCCAAGAGAAATCACCGCGATATCCGAAGTACCGCCGCCAATATCAACGATCATGTTTCCACAAGGCTTTGAGATATCAATTCCCGCACCGATCGCTGCAGCAATCGGCTCCTCGATGATCTTGACATCCCGCGCACCCGCCTGATACGTAGCATCCTCAACCGCCTTCTTCTCCACCTCTGTGACACCGCTCGGTACGCAGACGGCAATAATAGGCTTTCTAAATGTTTTCCTGCCCAGCGCCTTCTGAATAAAGTGCTTCATCATCTGCTCCGTCACTTTGTAATCAGAAATAACACCTTGTCTGAGCGGTCTGACTGCCACGATATTCCCCGGCGTCCTGCCCAGCATCAGACGTGCATCCTCTCCGATAGCTTTAATCTTCTGTGTATCTCTGTCAAAGGCAACAACTGAAGGTTCCTTCAGCACAACGCCCTTTCCTCTGATGTAGACTAAAATACTTGCGGTTCCAAGGTCAATTCCTATGTCTGTGTATTGCATGGCTGTATGCCCCTTTCTTTCTGATCATATTTGTTTAAATCGGTACAATCTTGCTATTTATTATGAGTTTTATCTCATGATCTACTGCTCATTTAGTATTCCCATTACAGTTATATCTATTATAGATCCGCAACGACATACTATAACGAAGCCATTATACCCTAATTTAACCAATTTTCAAAGGGGTTTCATACTTTTTTTACAATAAAAACTTTGGAAACCTCAAAAAATGCCATCAAAGCCGTTTTACATTAACTATATCGGTCGCTTTTTCACAATACTTTAGTTATTTTCAAAATATTATGTAAATTTATTATATTATCTGACAACTGATTTGTAAATACTTTTTTGCGAAAAAACTGCTGCAAAAAACAGATAAAATAAGAAAAACTGCCACAATAAGCCATAAAAGCCTCTTGTGACAGCCTGTAACGGAACCCGGTTCTTATGACGCAGAATCCGAAAATAAGCTTCCTGAACCTGCCGACGACATCGTGCACCTTCCGTCAAACGCTGCGCCCTCGTCGATGACAAGCGATCCTGCAGTGATGTTCCCTGCAATTTTTCCAGTTGACAGGATCTCAAGTTTTCCCTGAACCACAATATCGCCATCCACCTTTCCCGAGATGATAACACTCTGCGCCGAGATGTTCCCTTTGATCTGCCCATCCGAACTGAGGATCAGTTTCTTCTCACAGGTACAGTTCCCGTTGATCACTCCGTCAATCCGAATCGTCTCCGCAGAGGTCAAATCTCCATCAAAAGTGGTCTCCTTTCCGATCAATGTGCTAATCTTCTCTCGTCCATCATCCGTGTATGCGGAATTTCTTCCTTTCCCTAACATGATATTCCTCCTTTTATCCCTTCGCTTCTAAAATCTGCAGCGGATCGATTGCCTGTTCCTCATAGAGCACTTGATAGTCAAGCTGTGCCGCCCCGCCATTCACCGTGACCAATGTGTCACGCACCTGTACCTGCTGCCCCGTCTCGACAGATACCTCTGCCTCCTGCAGGCACATATAACGTGACCTGTATCCATTCCCATGATCTACTTCTATTATAATTGGATATGTATCATCTGCCCCAACCGACATCACTGTTCCATCTCCCGCAGCGATAATCTGATCCTCTGGCTGCGCGCTAAACGAGATATACGGATGCTCCTCCGTATAGTGTTCCTTCAGGATTCCGCCCGCTGTACATGGATACTGGCTTGGCACAGAAGTATCCCTTGGCGCTTCCTCCTCAACGGTCTTTGACGCCGTTTCCTCCACCAGTTCGGCTCGGAGCGTCTCCGCCTGCCGAAATAATTCATTTTCTTCCTCAAGCGCAGCATTCTGCGCACTCAGGGCATTTTTTTCTTTTTCCAGCCGCTTCACGGTCTGCTCACTCGAAGCCAGCTTCTTGCGAAGCTCAGTCTCACTCTGATAATGCGCCCCTGAGCGGAAGATTGTCCACACGAAAGTGACGCAAATGAGAGCCATTAGGACAATGATCAGGCGCAGCGTCGCCACCGAGAGATAGAACTGTCTGGTATCATTTCCTATATTCGAAGCAAAAATAAGAGAAAAAGTTTCCTTTCGTTGATGTTTTTGCTGTTTCATAAGAATCTCCATTCTACATTTACATTACAAACCTGCATGCCGCCTGCCGACATAGGTCGCATAGGCATCTCCTATCCGACCTTTAATTTAAACTTTTGTAACTCTTTATCTGACTCTACCTTCTCGATTTGTGCACCCAGACTTTGCAGTTTCACGTCAAAGTCCTCATACCCGCGCTCAATATACTTGATATCATCCACTGTGCTGAAGCCTTCTGCTGTGAGGCAGGCAAGCACAAGCGCCGCCCCGGCTCTGAGATCCGGCGCTGTCAGATTTGCGCTGGTAAATTTATCTACGCCTTCTATAATGGCTGTATTTCCCTCGACTTTGATATTGGACCCCATCTTTGCAAGCTCATCCACATATTTAAAGCGGTTGTCGAAGATGCTCTCCGTCACAATGCTTGTCCCCTTTGCAAGGGCTAACGACACCGCAATCTGCGGCTGCATATCGGTAGGAAAACCCGGATACGGCAGCGTCTTGACATGTGTATTCTGGAGACATTTGGACATCACGACGCGCACTGCATCATCTGACTCCTCGATCTGACATCCCATCTCCATCAATTTTGCCGTCGTAGATTCGAGATGCTTCGGAATCACATTCTTAATCGTGACATCGCCTTTTGTGATTGCGGCAGCAAACATAAATGTCCCCGCCTCAATCTGGTCCGGTATGATCGAGTACTCCGAGGCATGCAGCTTCTTCACGCCGGACACTCTGACCACATCCGTTCCGGCGCCTTTAATATTCGCCCCCATAGAGTTGAGAAAATTTGCCACATCTACCACATGGGGCTCCTTCGCCGCATTCTCAATCACAGTTCTTCCCTCTGCAAGAGCGGCCGCCAGCATAATATTGATCGTCGCGCCAACCGACACCGTATCCAGATAGATATGCGCGCCTTTTAACTGCTGTGCATCTGCTATAATCAGCCCGTGTTCAATCTTTACGCTTGCCCCGAGCGCCTTAAACCCTTTGATGTGCAGGTCAATCTTGCGGCTTCCGATGTTGCAGCCGCCCGGCAGCGCCACCTCCGCATGTTTATACTTGCCAAGCAGTGCGCCCAGCAAATAGTAGGATGCCCGAATTTTTTTGATGTAGTCATCCTCGATCACAAGCCCTGAAATCATTGATGCATTGATTCTCACTGTATGCCTGTCGCTTCGGTATACAATCACGCCGATACTCTCCATCGCCTGAAGCAGTACATTGATATCTCTCACATCGGGTATATTGTCAATCACTGTCATCTCATCCGTCATAATTGCCGCGGCAAGCACGCCCAATGCTGCATTTTTTGCGCCGCCGATTTCAACTTCACCAACCAGGGGATTTCCCCCCTTAATTGCGTACTGTTCCATCGTCCACCTCATCATTTTCCTGTGACTGCCGGCGCCATCACCCACGCAGTCACACGTCTAAGCACTTTGACAATCTATTTGAGTCAAATTTCATTCATATATTTCTTATATTACCCTTTATTCACTTGTACGCGATTCCTTATACACAGTTGTTTATGCTATAACCAAACTCTTACGATTATATACCTTTTTTATATATTTGTAAACTGCCAGACTGCTATGTATATTTGATTTAGCTGATGTTTTTTTGTTGACAATAACGAAACATCCTGCCAAAACGCTTCCTGCCTTTTGTCAATTTAAATATTTTAATGGATTCACAGCGCTTCCGTTGATACGAATTTCAAAATGAAGGTGCGGTCCGGTGCTTCGACCCGTATTTCCGCTCAGCGCAATCCGCTCGCCCTGTGACACGGTCTGACCTGCTTTTACCAAAACTTTACTCAAATGCCCGTAACGGGTCTGCCTGCCGTCCGCGTGGTTGATATAGACTGCATATCCATAGCCGCTCGCCCAGCCTGCATGAACAACAGTTCCCGCATTTGAAGCTGCCACCGTTGTACCGATAGGGACTGCCCAGTCAACACCCTTATGGTTTGTCGAAGCGCCCTTTGTCGGCGCACTGCGCGCACCAAATCCGGAACTCAGCCTTCCGCCCGAGATGGGCTTGATATAAGTCGGCGGTATCTTCGTTCCCCGCTCAACAATCTTGGGCACCGCATCGGCATAAATTTCTTCCTTTAAGATTTCCCTGCCGACCTCCTGACCATTCTTGTACTCGATCACCGCCGCCACCTTGCGCCTGCCGGCAGAGGGCTCCTGTAACGTTACCCGCTGCGTCGTATACCAGTCATCATTGGGTATGTACTGTACTTCGGCTTCGTAATCTTCTGTGTAAACCTGTTCCTCCTTCCACATGATAGACAATTCCGGCTCCGGCACGTTGATGACCAGTTCCTGATCGACACGTATCATTGTATTTTCATCCTCAAGTGCATCGTTGATCGCGATCAGCTCATCCATGGGAATATTGTTTGTAAGACAAATTTGAGACAAAGTATCCCCTGAGACCACTTTATAGATGATCTGGGTCTCCTGTTCCTTCGTCACAAGATTGACTGCCTCCTCCACGGTATTGAGCTCTTCCTCCAGCAAATACGCCTCCACGACCTCAATTTTCTCCGCATAATCAATATCCGTCAATCCGCCCGTAAAGTCCTCAAAGCGCCGCTCTACTTCCGGCTCCACCGCCGCAAACATCGCATCCAGCTCAGCTCCAATGCCAGCCGATGAGTCAAACTCCTCCTCTGCTGACGCCACATCCTCCCGCGGAAGAATGACTGCCTCCAGCACATTGATCTCACGGTCATGATCAAGCCCCAGTTCAACCTGATACTGATTCTGCGTATCATAAGGGGACAATGCCTGCTCCAACAGCTCATGCACTTCTTCATAAGACCCTAAGTTGACTGCGGTCTCATTGACTTTCACTGTATAGGAACGGTGGAGTGTTTCCCTTGTACTGCGCTTCATGACATCTGCCATCCTTCTGACAACCTCTTCCTCGTCATCGACCGCAGCCCACAGCCGTTCACTGCCGACTGTCTCCAGTTTTGTATCCATAAAAACCAGTTCACTGCTCCCAAGCTCTTTCACCGCTTGGCGTCTTGCCTTCACCAGAAGCTCATCCAGATGTTCCTTAGACGGCAGATTTCCCACTTCTACTCCATTGAGCGAAACCGCAAAATAATTATCCCCTGTATGTTGAAAAAGCTGCATCGACGGAAATAAGAGCGCACAGACCGCAAGGGCGATTGCGGCAGTCTCTATAGAGCACAGCTTTATTTTTCTATTAAAATGCATATTATATTCCTTTTACCGACTGTATTTTTTAACATTATAATTCTAACAGCCTTTTTCGGTTATGTAAAGAAATTTCATGGATTCGTCAAGTTTTTTTGACACGCTGCACGCTATATCCAAACTTTCCTATTTTAGCGCCGAGGTCATAATACCCGCCGTGGCTGTAGACGACAGGGTTTGCCTTTTCTAAATGAAACGCGCCTTTTTCGTCCATATACTGTTCATCCACGTGCACCGCAACGACCTTCGCAAGAAACAGGTCATGTGAGCCTGGCTGCTGCGTCTGAACCACCCTGCACTCAATGTTCACGGGGCTCTGTGCAATGCACGGCGCCTTCACAATGTCCGATTTCACCGGCGTGAGTTTTGCCTCCTTCCACTTGTCCACATCCCTGCCGCTCTTCACCCCGCAGTAATCGGCAGCGCGTGCGAGTGCACTCGTCGTAAGATTTATGACAAACTCTCCCGTCTCCTTGAGCATATGATAGGAATAGCGGGACGGACGGACAGAAATACTGACCATCGGCGGGTTTGTGCAGACCGTTCCCGCCCATGCAACCGTGATAATATTCGTGTTTCCAGCCTGATCTGCCACGCTCACCATCACTACAGGAAGCGGATAGAGCATATTCCCCGGCTTAAATGAAATCTTTGCCATGTCATCCTCCTTATACACCTCACAATGAAATCCTGCGCAGTCTGCATCACTTATTTTTCTACAGTTCCTTACTTAATGATTCCTGCGCGCATCAATACCCACAAAACAACGCTGGCGGCAGAAGCTAACATGGAAATCACAGAAATTACCATGACTTTGTTCAGCTTTGCATTCAACTCTTTTTTCAGAGCGCTCTGCTCACTCTGTGCGTTTTCCATAGAACGTTTGATCTCATCCACCACGACTGCCTGCACATTTCTGTACACCTTGACATTTTCCTTATGCACAAAATCATCGGATTTCTGGAATTTATTTTCAAGCAGATCTGTGATCGCAGAGATGTCTGTCTGCTTGCGCGCCTCCTCTGCCCGCTCCCGCTCAAGCCGCTCCTCCTCCCTGCGTTCCAGCTCTGCCTCACGGTTTCTCGTCTGTTCATCCGTCAGATCCCGCAGCGCTGCGATCAGCCGCTGTTCCTCTTCCTTCATATTCTGGATTTTGCCCGCATTGTCGCCGATCATCAAATCCATCTTCTCCGAAAGCTCTGTATTGCGGTAATTGAGTTTTCTCATCTCCTGCAAAATCTTTTCATATTCTGACACCTGCATCTGCAGTCGCTGCATCTCCTCTGCCTCTGCCTGTGAATTTGCCTTAATTATCTCCTGCGCGCTGATTTTCTGCGCCAGCTTATCCATAAAATTATCCATGTCTTAACCGTTCCCTCCCATCAAATGCGCCTTCTTCTTTCATCATATCTTTTTGTATTATACCGCTTTTTGTATAACTTGCATATAAAATATTGTGAATTCATTGGAACAATATACATATTTACAATAACCTAACATTTTGTTCATAATTTATTCATATTTGAATGGTAATATTAGATCATAGCAAACGACAACTACTTAGTGTTTTCATTACACATAGATAAATTTTTTCATAATAGCCTCGGTGCATTTCTCTGAAATGTATCGGGGCACTCCTCATTTTATGCGTGTTCTTAATGTTAATCCAATGACAGTTGTTTTACTTCCTCGTTGAGTGACAACATCTTTGCGTCAAGTTCTGATACCATTTTCGCACAGGCATAAAGCTCTTCTTTGATATATTCCGGCACATTCGCGGCAAATTTATAATTGATCTTGTGCTCTAAGCTCGCCCAAAAATCCATCGCCACCGTTCGGATCTGGATCTCTACCTTCGCATCCACTCTCTTTTCAGACAGATAGATCGGAATGGATACAATCATATGATAGCTTTTGTACCCGCTTGATTTGGGTCTCTTGATATAATCTTTGATGGAGATCACCTTGATATCACTCTGTCTTTCAAGCATTTCTGCAATTCTATAAATATCCGTTGTAAAGGAGCATATGATTCGGATACCTGCGATGTCGTTAATATATTGTATCATGTTATCTATGGTTGACTCATAACCATGCTTTTTTAGTTTTTTCACAATACTCTCAGAAGTTTTGATCCTTGACTTGATATGTTCGATTGGATTGTACTGGTGCACGTGCTGAAATTCGTCATTGAGAATCTCCAGCTTTGTCCCGATCTCCTTCAGCGCGGAACTGTATATCAGGATCACTTCTTTCCAGCTATCCACATCAGAGTTTCCATTTCCGCCGTACTCCATAAACACCCCGCCTTTCCCTTTTTCCCACAGACACAACGTTTATTATTTTACCACATTTTAGCGGATTGTGAACAGTTCAAATCTAAAATTTTTATATAAATTCTCCTTTTTATTTATATGCGTTCATGTTAGAATAGTTCCTAAGACTAGGAGGATATTGATATGTTTCGGTTGTGGGCTAGGACATTTAAGGACAATCATATGATCAAGGATACTGTCATCTACGACGAACGCGCTGAAACGCGCACGCACAAGGTATTTGACGCACTCGAGGCGGTCTGCTATCAGTTTGACCTCGGCAAACCGATCTGGCTCGACGCCAATATCGCAGATTTTAAGAAGCATGATAAAACTCGTTTTTCGTCTGACAATTTTGTGGAGGATATCGACTTTGACTATTTGGAGATTCATGTGATTGAGGAGGATTAAAGTGTGAAGAGATTTTCTACGCCTGCAAAGGACGCAGACTAAGAAAATCTAAAGCTTCACACTGAAGAGGCGCATGTTTGGCATTCTATTTGGCATTCTTTTACATAATTTTTGTTGACAACAGGCATGATAAGTAGTAGTATAATCTGTATCAATATATAGTTTTCAATACTACATTACATTTGTTTCAGTTCTATGTATAGTTGTTTGTATTGTCACGATACGCTTGAATAATTTGCATTTGCAGTATATGCTGATTTCAAGCGTACATGTAAAGGAGGAGTATCTTATGCAGTTAACGATCCGAGAACCCGGAAGCGCCATCACACACTTTATCGCCTGCCTGATGGCGGCAGTCGCAGCATCCCCGCTGATTATGAAGGCGCACAGCGGTCTTGCGAGCCTGGCGCTCGCAGTCTTTGCCGCCAGCATGATATTATTGTACGGTGCAAGCGCACTCTATCACAGTGTCAATGTCACAGGGCGGATTCTACAGGTCTTTCGAAAAATTGACCACATGATGATCTTTGTGCTGATCGCAGGATCCTACACGCCGGTCTGCCTGATTGTCCTCGGCGGCAGGATGGGCTGCTCGCTGCTGGCTCTCGTGTGGGGTGTCGCCATTGTTGGTATGCTGGTAAAAGCTTTGTGGATCACCTGCCCTAAGTGGTTTTCTTCTATGATCTATATTGCAATGGGCTGGCTGTGTCTGCTTGTCTTTGGCACGCTGTGGCGCACACTGCCCCACGCGGCATTTGGCTGGCTGCTGACTGGGGGCATTATCTACACGATCGGCGGTATCATCTATGCGCTCAAGCTGCCGGTGTTCAACTCCCTCCACAAATATTTTGGTTCGCATGAGATTTTCCACCTGTTTGTGATGGGTGGGAGCATCTGTCACTTTATCTTTATGTATTGCTATATTGCCTGACTCATAAGCGATTCATGCCGCACGACCCGTGCGCCGCTTTTGCGGTATATTTCCTATGCATGGGTCTGCGCATAAAAAAGAAACCGCAGGCAGAAAACCTACAGTTCCTTCTTCAATCCTATCATTACAGCAGCCATCTACTGCTCCATCTGCTTCCCAAGAAATCCTGCTGCCGACTGCGCCAGCTTCATCTCGACCTCGTTCATCTCATCGCCTGCTTTTGCCGACAACAGTACGACCGCACCGATCACATCGCCCTGCGTGATGATGGGAATGATCACCTCATGCTGGTACTCCTCCGCTTCATCCTCTGTCACAGACACATAATCTTTGTCGCTGCGCGACGTACATACGGTCTCACGCGAGTTCATTTTTTCCTCCAGTGCCTTGCTGACAGACTTGCCAAGCACCTGCTTGCTGTTGCTGCCTGCCGCCGCTATGATCTGGTCCCTGTCCGCTATCAGCGCCAGATGACCTGACACCTGCGAGAGACTCTCCGCATACTGTTTTGCAAAACTTCCAAGCTCGCCGATTGGCGAGTATTTTTTTAATATAATTGCACCCTCATGATCCGTAAATATTTCAAGCGGGTCTGATTCACGGATGCGGAGTGTCCTCCTTATTTCCTTTGGTATGACAACGCGTCCCAAATCGTCAATCCTACGCACTATTCCCGTAGCCTTCACCGATATTTCCTCCATTTCCAGTAATTTATTAACAGCAAGTTCATAATAATTATTAAACTGTACTGCTAGTATTTGTATATACTGGATTTTTATACATTGTCATGAAAAGCCTAACTGCATTAAATGAATCAGCAGCAGCCACGCCACGCCGTAGTATGTGACCACGCCGATCAAATCATTTACTGTCGTGATCAGTGGACCTGAAGCCACCGCCGGGTCCACATGAATCTTGCTGAAAAACATCGGCACCGATGTGCCCACGATGCTGGAGATTGTCATCGCCATCAGGAGCGCAATCCCCGCGCAGAGTGATATCGCAAACGCATACTCCGGCGATTTCCCTTTGACAAGGCACAGATAGGCGCCGATCAGCATAAAGGATAAAATGCCCAGAATCAGTCCATTGGAAAAGCCAATCCGCATCTCACGGAAAATCATGCCAATTTTTTGTTTTGTTTCCAGATTTTCATCCATCAAAAGGCGGATTGTGACAGCCAGCGACTGGGTTCCCACATTTCCCGCCATGCCCAGTATCACAGACTGAAAACTCACGATAATGGCAAGCTGTGCGACCACGCCCTCAAACAGACTGGTCACAGTGGACACGCACATGCTCAGCCCCAGCAGGACAATCAGCCACGGCAGCCGCTTCTTAATGCTCTCGCCCAGAGACTCCTCAAGCTCTGCCTCCTCCGTCATGCCGGCAAGCTTTGCATAGTCGTCACCCAGTTCATCATCCACGACCTCGACGATATCCTGCGCGGTGATGACGCCAATCAGTTCATTTTTGTCATTCAATACTGGTATCGAATCCTCCGCATAATCCTTCAGGCGCTCGATGCATTCCGATATTGTCTCGTGATCTCTCACATACGGAAACGACTGTGTGATCAGGGATTCCAGCGTCATATACGTCCTCGCCACGATCAGATCCTTTAGATCGACCGCCCCGTAAAAAGTCCCGTCGTCATCCTCCACAAACAGCGTGGAGATATTGTCATTGTCCTCCGCCTGCGCAATGAGAGACCGCATCGCCTGCTTGATCGTCAGACTCCTGCCAATCTCAATAAAGTTCGTGGTCATCTTGCTGCCAATCTCGTCCTCTTCATAGGAACAGATGAGCTTGATGTCCTCCTTCGACTCCTCGTCAATCAGCTCGATCAGCTGCTTTCTGGTTTCCTCATCAACCTCCTCAAGCACATCCACCGCATCATCAGCATCCATGTTCTCAATAATATCTGCCGCCTGCTCAAGCGCAAGCTCGCCCAGATACTTTCCGGGGTCATCAAGATACGCAAAGATTTCGGACACGCGCTCGGCATCCAGAATGTGATAGAGCACCTTGCGCTCCTCCCCGCTCAGCTCATCAAGCGCATTAGAGATATCATTGTCATGGTAATTGGTGAGTTCCTCCGCGATCTTCTCTCTGCTCTCACCACTTCGAATCAGTTCCACCAGCTCCTGTATATAGTCTGGTTCCATCAAAATTTCATTTTCCAAAATAACATCGCCCTTCTATCTGTATTCTTTCCAATTTTCTTCGGGCGAATCCTCTATTTCATACACAAATCAAGCTGGAGCAAAGTTTTCCCCTGCCCGCGCGCCGGACATCCGTCAATTCGGGTCCGTGTGCACAAAAAGAACACTGTTTTCAGTGTATCCGCCCATATAATGCTGCCCGTTACCGTCGCAACTGTCCATGTAACTATACACTTCCTTTCCAGTGTTCTCATACTGCTCTGTCATGTTCAGAAACTGTTCACAACGAACTTATGACAATGACTTGTCTGTTTTCGCACAGTTCTCACATCACTGTATACACATAGTATACTAAGTTTTTTAGGTTTGCGCAACCCTTTTCTCCAAATCTTACACCTGTTTAAACCGCCCCACCTCATTGTTCAGCTGCTCCGAGATCTCCTGATTACTGATCGTCTGCTGCTGAATCTGCGACATAGACGACACCAGACTCACCGCACTCTCCGCAACGTTGGTCACACCTTTTGCACTCTCATCAACAGCGACGGAAATGTCATTCAATCCAGTCGTCATTGCACTGATCGTCTCGTGGATTTCCCCTGTATTTTTAGAAAAATCTCCAATTAAGGTATTTATACTGTCTGCATCGCGCTCATATTTTTCCACAACCACCACAAATTCATCGTAATCGTGCAGTACCTCCTCGTCCACAAACCGCAGCATGGTCTCTGCATTTCCCGCAAGCTTCTCCACTGCGCTGATCACCAGATTACTGATATTCTGGATGTTATTTGCCGTGTTTGCGCTGCTGTCGGCAAGCGCCCTGATCTCGTCTGCGACCACGGCAAAGCCTTTCCCTGCGTCTCCGGCTCTAGCCGCTTCAATGGAGGCATTTAAGGAGAGCAGGTTCGTCTGGCTTGTGATGTCAAGAATCTCTCCTGTCAGCTGTTTGATCTTTTCAACATTTCTGCTCTCCTCAAGCGCCTCGCTGAGCGTCTCCCGTATCTCTATGATCTTGCTGCTTGTCTTGTCTTTCCCGGCGATCGTATTCTGATGCATCCTCCCCGCACGCCGTTTGATCTTCTGTACCAGCTCGACACCGTCGTCCACATGGCTGTTCATGTTCTGTATTTCCCGCAGCACGGTGTCGCTTCCCTCCGCAATCTGACCGATCGTGGCTGCAATCTCCTCCATGCTTGCCGACATCTGCTCCATCGTCGCCGAAATGTTTCCTGCACTCTCATTGGAGTCCTGAACATTCGCACCAATATTGGATGTCAGTACATCCATATGCTCCGACTGCGCCTTGATGATATTCATAATGCCCTGAAGCTGTTCTATGAAATTATTAATGCCGTCAACAAGCTGTCCGACCTCATTTCTGGACTTTACATGAATACGTTTTGTCAAATCCCCCTCATTATTGCGAATCTTTGAAATCACATCCTCAAGCTGTTTTCCCGCACTTGCCGCCGGAATAGCAATGTGCGTAATACTGAACAGGCTCGCTACCGCCATCAGGATCAAAAACAGGATGAGAAGCAGCAGAACAACGCCCGTATAGCTGCGCATCGAGGCAATCGTATCCGCAACCGCCTGCTGCGACCGCTCCGAAAGCAGCGCATCAAACTGTCCCTCCACATCTTCCAGCACAAGGGACTGCGGACGTATCTCACCGGAAAGCTCACTGGCTTTGGCTTCGTCCCCTTCCAGAAAATACTGACCAATCTGGAGGGTCTTATCCTCAATAACCTGTGCCTCCCTGCCGTACTCGTCCACCAGAGACGCAAGCTCGCTGTCTCCTTCCTGCTCACACAGCATCCGCATCTCATCAATGATAGCTGCAATTTGTCCCCTGCGCCCCTGAACATCCTGCGCGATTGACTCGGCAGCCTCTTTGCCGGGAATCATTGTGATCAGGTTTGCCGATGATTTGTCGTCATCCACAACACTCACCAGATTCTTGCTCTTTTCCTGCAGCGCCACATAGATATCTGCAGTGCGTTTCACCGCTGCTCCTGCATTCTGCAGTGCACGAACGCTTAACACCGAAGTGACTGCAAAGATCGCTGCAAGCATGACTAACAGTGCGATAATTCTCGGTCCCATCTTTCCTTTCATCGATAGCTTTCCTTTCAATTGTACCTTCCCCCTCTTACGCTTTGTCTAAAATAACCTCCGGATATCCCAAAGGGTATCTGCCACTGCATACAGCAAAGGCTGAATCTCCTCTTCAGGCTGTGTCAGATCCGGCACCATCACCGGCTTGCAGCCCGCCGCATACGCCGATTTGACGCCGTTGGGTGAATCCTCCACAGCAATACATTCCTGCGGCTTCTCTCCAATCTGTTCACAGGCATAGAGATAGACATCCGGCGCAGGTTTTCCGTGCGCCACCTGCTTTGCGCTCACAATCCTGTCGAACTGGTCCCGGACTCCAATGTTCTCAAGATGCTGCAAAGTCAGCTCAATCGGCGTTGCTGTTGCAACTGCCGCCTTGATGCCTTTCTCATGCAAAAAAGCCAGTATTTCATCAATACCAGGCTTTTTCTCCAATCCGTATTGTTCCAACCGCTCCGCCACCAGACGACGTCTGACTTCCCGTATGGCAAAGTAGTCAAAGCCTGCGCCAAAGATGTCCTTCATCATCTTCGCCGCAAGCTGTGCATCACAGCTGCGAAGCATCAGCGCATGCTCTCTTTTGAAATCAAAACCAGCCATGCGTGCTGCCTCACACCATGCTGCATTGTAATGCTTTTCCGTATCAATGAGTACTCCATCCATGTCAAATATAACTGCCTTGATCTTATTGCTCCTCATTTCCTCCAACCCTTATCTTTTTAATCATGCAGGTCGTATCCTGCTTCATACACACCTGCGTTTCGCTGCACCTTCATGGCATAGAGAATCTTCTCCTTGGGCACCTCCTGATTCTGCTGAATCAAGTTTAGGAACGTGACAAAACACTGAATCATTTCCCGCACCGCAGCATTTTTGTTATACTGCTGTTTTAGAAAATAGATGTAATCACCATGTTCCAGCCCCGAAGTATACCCGTACAGCGTCCCATGTATGTGCGAAAGCTTCTCAAGCAGCACATACATCTCTCCTGGTTCCAGTACGGATAACCTGATCACAGGAGACGCCAGATCCCTCATTTGCATGGCGCCCTCCTGCAAAAAACTATTTTCTGCAAGCCGTGACCTCAACGGTCCAAAGCTGAATACACCTCTTGCAGGGTCCTCCATCGCTTCCTTTGTGACGCCAAAAATAATGCCTATATAAGAAGCTCTTCCCTGCATCGTGTCATTGTAGATGGACAACAGCTTGTTGTAATTGTACTCCCTGCCAGCCCGACTTGGAATCTCATACAGCGCCGTCAGCTCATCCAGATACACATACAATCCTGCATATCCTGCCTTCACAACGAAATCAGCAAACAGTTTGATGAAATCAAACCAGTTCTCATCGGTAATGATCAGATTTACCCCTAAATCTGTCTTGGCGTCTGTTCTGGTCCCATACTCCCCACAGAGCCATCGCAGCGCCTTTTTTTGCAGCTCCACATCACCTGTGCGGTGTCCCTTATAATATGAAGCCAGCACTTTACCAAAATCAAACCCGTTTACCTTCTCCTCCATCGAGGAGGTTACCATATAAATCTTTTGACTGACTCTGACATCGAAAACCTCATGTCCTGGTACAAGTCCTTCATACTGCACCACCTCGTTCTCGAGCCTGCCAATCCACTTGTCAAGAATAAGCTGCAATGCGCCGCGATCAGGGCACGCATGTATCGCCATATTGCTGATTAATTCCCGATATGTCGCCAGCCCCTGCCCCTTGTTGCCGACAAGCCGTCTGTCAGCAGAAAGCTCCACATCTGTCACCACGAAGTTCTTTTCCATCACATGATTTCTGAGTATGTGCA
>CAMWJQ010000032.1 GCA_947174615.1 uncultured Lachnospiraceae bacterium | reverse complement strand
TGAAGGTATATGATATCGCAGAGGAGTTAGGCTGGGCAGATGTGTCCAATTTTATCAAGGTATTTAAAAAGAAGTTTGGCATCAGTCCGGACGAATACCGGAAGGTGGCATCTGGCATGACAGACGGCAAAAGGTAATTGAATATAAGGAGAGTGCATTGGATGAAACAAAAGCGCTGGAATATCAAAAAGAGGATTATGGCTGGGTTTGTGATCGTGCTTGCAGTTGTTTCGGTGGTGGTTACGTTGTTATTTCGTCAGACAGAGAATACGCTGCGTGTAGAATACAGGAAGCTGGTGCAGAGCAGCGTGGAAGGTGCGATGCACAGGCTGGATATGTTGATTCGGGAAGTCTATAGTATTTCGGATAATTTTGCGTTTAATAATCAGCTTGAAAACTATCTGGACAAAACCTATACAGAAGAACAGGTACATCTCAAACGGGCAGATGTCATACGGATGTACCGCAATTATTTTGAGGCTTCCGATATCCTGCAGAAAAGGCAGAAAATTAGTGGAATCCTTACGACAAAGGGCGTTTTATTTAATTTTGAGGATGTGAACTGCGACGGACAGGAAGTGACAGATCAGCTGCTGGCGCTTGGAATCAATAAGCCTGAACATCTGATGCGGTTCTGCTGGTATCCGCTTAGAGATAATTTTATGGTGCAGGATGCGACTGGCGATGTGCGCAGGGATAAAGCAGTTTTTGGTTCCCGCAGGGTGTATTCCGTATGGAAGTCGGCGTATATATGCACCCATATATTCTGCATTCGCGAGGAAGATTTATATGAGGCATATCAGGAAAGCGTCGTGGAGACCAAAGGGGAAATTTATATACTGGATGAAGATGGAAATCTGATCTCTTCCAGCAATCAGGAATGTGTAAAGCGGGGCGCAGTCGATGAGATATTCAGAAAAGAGATCCTGAACCGGACGGAGGATGATTTTACATGGAATACAAGAACGGAAAAATTTGAAATCTGTGTGCGCCAGTCAGAGCTCAACAAATGGATGACCGTGGCGGTAATCCCGCAGAAAAATATCACAGGTGAAGTGAATGCTCTGTATCGGCGTATCTATGTGGTGCTGATATTGTGTCTGATTGGCTGCGTCGTCGTGCTGATGCGTATGTATCAGGGGTTTTTCACTCCAGTGAACGAGCTGAACCAGGCGATGCGCGAGGTGCAGATGGGCAATCTCAATGCGTATGTGAAGGAGACCGGGCGCAATGAGATTGCGGACATGATGCGCTACTACAATAATATGCTCAGGAGCATTCATGTGCATGTCGTTGAAAAGCTGGAATCAGAACGCAGAAAGAAGGAGCTGGAGCTGGAAGTGCTGGTGTCGCAGATCAATCCGCATTTTCTGTATAATACATTGGAAAATATTGTATGGAAATCAAACGAGGCAGGACACCCGGACATCGGGCGGCTTGCGGCGATGCTTGGCAGGATGTATCGGCTTTCGACCAGCGGCGGACAGATCATTATTCCTATGAAGCATGAGATTGAACATCTGATGACCTATACGCAGATTCAGAAAAACAGATACGGTGACGCGTTTGATTTTGACCTGCGGGTCGATCATGAGGCGATTCGAAAGCTGATGACCCTGAAGATCATCCTGCAGCCTATCATAGAAAATTCCTTTCTGCATGGGATGGAAGGACTTGACAGGAAAATGAAGATCAGAATGAAAATCAGAAAATATGGGGACAGGTTACAGATAAAACTGATCGATAATGGTGTAGGAATTACGAAAGAGCGGTTGGATGAGGTGCGCAGAAGAATACGAGGGGAAGCAGTCCAGGAATACAGACAGAATGAGATGCAGCGCAGCAGCGGTATAGGGCTTCACAATGTCGCAGCGCGCATTACACTGTATTTTGGCATTGAAGAACCAGTAAAAATTTCCAGTATATATCATGTCGGAACAATTATTGTTGTGCAAATTCCTATACTGACAAAGGAAGATTTAGACGAAAGAGGAGAATATGACTTGCAAAATCACAAGAAAAACCAATAAACACAAAATTTAGCTTGTATATTTTGTATAGTAAAACCGTTACAATAGAATTATCAAAGATGAAGGGAGAAATCATTATGAGAATGAAAGATTTGATGAAAAAAGGAATTGTAACGGCGGTAATCGTGAGCATGACAGCTTCTGTATTTACAGGATGCGGAAACAGCGACCAGGGAAATACAGTGTCTAACCAGCAGGCATCAAAAGAGGATGCCGCACCTCAGCAGTCAGAGGCAAAGCAGGATGCAGACCAGTCTGCGAGCGAGGCAGACTCGCAGGAGGCGGCAGAGAGCGACAAACCATATGATGGCGTGACCTTAAAGTGGGCGCTCACCGACAATGCAGCCAGTGGTGAAGAGACACAGGCAATGGTGGCTCTGATCAAGGAAAAGACAGGAATTAATATCGAGTTTTCCATCACACCGACTACGGCAGCAGGCGAAATTGACAAGGTTTTGGTAAGTCTGATGGCAGGCGATGATATTGACATCGTATCAAGGACGCCGATTCAGTTCGAAGAGTTTTACAACGCAGGCGTTCTCACTCCGCTTGATGAGCTTGCGGCAAATGTAGGGTATGATATGGAAGCTGTTTACAACGGCG
This sequence comes from uncultured Lachnospiraceae bacterium, assembly GCA_947174615.1. Lineage (GTDB taxonomy): Bacteria > Bacillota > Clostridia > Lachnospirales > Lachnospiraceae > COE1. The sequence continues at coordinate 13,449 of CAMWJQ010000032.1, read as the reverse complement.
CTGCCGTAAAGTTTGACGGACAGACTTATGCACTTCCAGCAGAGCGCGATATCTGGCTGACTTACTACAACAAAAAAGTGTTTGACGATGCAGGCATTCCTTACCCGGAAGCAGAGGGGTGGACTTGGGAAAAATATGTTGAGACAGCTCAGCAGCTGAATGATGCCGGCAAGGGTGTATGGGGTTCCTTTATTGGAAATGATGCAGTACATAGCTATATGTACGCGACACAGTCCGGTGTTAATCCATACAAGGCAGACGGCACTTCCAACTTTGACGACCCTGCATTTGCAGAGAGCATGGAGTGGTTCTTCTCACTGGGCAACGACCTGAAAATTCAGCCGAGCAGCGTTGAGGTAGCTTCAGGTACGTATCCGTACAACTCCTTTATGATTGGCGACAATATCGGACTCTATGTGTGCGGCGGCTGGGTGGCAAGCACACTGACGACACTTGAGAAATATCCGAGAGACTGGCAGGCAGGAATCCTTCCGATGCCATATCCGGAAGGAAGTGAGCCTTCTTCGTTAGTTATCGACAGCTGCTATGCCGTACCGGCGACAAGCTCCAACAAGGAAGCAGCTTTTGAGGCAATCAAGTGCATCGCTGAGAATAAGTACACATTAGGTTATGGACGTATCCCGGCAAAGACGCTCACAGAGGAAGAGGCACGCTCATACATTGAAGAGACATTGGTTCCGATGTTTGAACATGACGGTATCACGACAGAGGACTTTATGGCAGGCTGGTTTGATTCCAGCAGAAACTACATCAGCGAGAAGATTGTTGGTACAGCTGATACAGTCATCAACCAGATTATCACAGAGGAGAGTTTGATGTATGGACAGGGCGCAAAGAGCCTTGAGGATACAATGTCTTCTATCAAGTCAAGAGCAGACGAGGCAATTAAGGAAGCACAGGCGGAGTAATTGATTCTTATAGTTGAATAATGAAGTCTGTAGAAGGCTTGGAAGAGCATGAAAGGAGTGCTGTATGCCTACAGCGCTCCTTTTTGTACCTAAAAATCCTATAAAACCGCCTCTGCAGGCTGGAAATGGAGGAGCTATGCAGCAGAATAAAGTAAAAATCAAAACTTCCAATGCACAGAAAAAAGAAAACAGGGCAGGGTATTTCTTTATTGCACCGTATCTGCTTTTTTTCACCGTTTTTACTGGGATTCCCTTTCTGATGGCGATTGGAATGTCGTTTTTAAATATCAAATATATCACAAAACTGGATAATCTGAAATTTGTCGGTTTTAAGAATTTTGTGAAAATATTTACCAATAAAGAAATTTTGGATTCTCTCTGGAGAACCTTTGGCTATGCGCTGGTGTATGTGCCGCTGATCATGATACTTGGCTTTGCGCTTGCTGTGGTTCTCAACAAGGGTGTGTACGCCAAAAACGCGCTGCGCGCGACTGTATTTATGCCTTATGTATCAAACATTGTGGCAGTTGCCGTTATTTTCAAAGTGCTGCTCGGCAGCAACAGCCCGATTATCCAGCAGCTGCAGTCATGGGGATTCGAGCCGCCATTACTGCTGCAGGACTTGAAACTTGCGCTTCCCACAACGGCGGTGATCGCAGTCTGGAAGGGGCTTGGTCTGAACATGGTGGTCTATCTGGGTGCGCTGCAGGGTGTTCCCGCTGAGCTTTTGGAGGCGGCACAGATTGACGGGGCTACGAAATGGGAGCGCATTCGGCATGTGGTATTTCCGATGGTTTCCCCAACAACATTTTTCCTGCTGATCAGCTCTATCATCGGTTCTCTTCAGAACTTTACGATTATTCAGGCACTGACAGAGGGCGGACCGGGGCAGGCTACCACGGTTATGAGCGTCAACATCGTCCGGACTGCGTTTATGAAATATGATACCAGTCTTGCAAGTGCAATGGCGCTGGTAATGTTTGTGATTGTCATGATCATAACGCTGATTCAGTGGTATGGTCAGAAGAAGTGGGTTAATTATTAAGGAGGGGTTGGTATATGGCAGCGAAAGAAAAAGTATATAAAATAATATTGACACTGTTTATAGCAGCCTTTGGTATCGTCTGCATTTTCCCGTTTATCTTTATGATTTCTTCGTCTTTTAAGATTAGTGCGGATGTTATGAAGTTTCCGTTTCACCTGATACCGGAGCGGTTTACGCTGGATAACTTTGTCGGACTGTTTACCAACGGCATGTACAATTTCCAGAAATGGTATGTGAACACGATCGTGATGACAGCGCTTTGCATCATTATCAAGATTTTCTTTGTCAGCTTCACAGCGTATGGCTTTTCCAAGATTAATTTCAAGGGGAGGGATGCAATCTTTCTGATACTGCTGTCAGCGATGATGATTCCGAGTGACATCATGATTCTGCCAAGATATATCATTTTCAAGAATTTACATATCCTCGATACGATGTGGGCATTGATTCTCCCCAGCTGTGTGGATGTTTATTTTGTATTTCTGCTCAGACAGTCCTTTATCGCGATACCGGAGTCTATCAGCGAAGCGGCTAAGATTGACGGATGCAGCCATCTGCGTATTTACTGGCAGGTGATTTTCCCGCTCGCGAAACCATCGATTGCAACGATGGCACTGTTCTCATTTACATGGGCATGGAACGACTATATGGGTCCTTATCTGTACATCTCTACGATGGATAAGCAGATGTTGTCTGTAGGTGTCAAGCTGTTTTCGTCAGGTCTGATTCAGGATTACGGTTCACAGATGGCAGCGGCTACAGTTGTATTGATTCCTGTGCTGGTGGCATTCCTGTTCTGCCAGCGGTTCTTTATCGAGGGCGTGGCAAGCAGCGGCGTGAAGGGTTAACAGCAGGAGCACATAGAAGAAAAGGAGATAGGAAAACATATGATTAAAGATTGGTTCAGACACGCGAAATTAGGTATTTTTATGCATTGGGGAATCTATGCGGTTGATGGCGTCACAGAATCCTGGAGCTTTGGACAGGGAAGAATGTCATATGAGGATTATATGAAACAGCTGGACGGTTTTACCGCATCAAAATATGATCCGAAAAAATGGGCGGCACTGTTCAGGGAAGCAGGGGCGAGGTATGCCGTACTGACGACCAAGCATCACGATGGAGTGTCGCTCGCAGATACCATGCATACAGATCTGAATGTCGCAAAGAGGACGCCGGCAGGCAGGGATCTGCTGGCGCCCTACTGTGACGCGCTGCGGGAAGAGGGGCTGAAAGTCGGCTTTTATTTTACGAATACAGATTGGTCTAATGTGGATAATATGCGGGTGATCTTAGACAAGAGCGAGGAGGAAGTCCTCGCGATGAGAAAAGAAATCGTAGATTACAATGAAATGTTTACGGAAATGTGCAAGATCGGCAAGAATGAGGGCACACAGGATCCGGAGGAACTGGAGGCGGCATGGGAGCGGTTTATGAACCAGTATCGCCTGGGCATCAGGGAGCTCATGACAAAATACGGCAATATTGATCTGATGTGGTTCGATGTGATGCTGACGCGGAAAGGTTTTACATGGGAGGCGGACAAAGTGCGTGAGATGATTCGCGAACTGAATCCTGATACCATGGTGAATGCGCGACTTGTAGGGCAGGGCGACTATGAGACGCCGGAGCTGTATATTCCGTTAAGACCTTTGGCGGATCATTGGGAGCTGTGCAGTACCTTCAACAATTCATGGGGCTACAGACCGCAGGATGTACAGTATAAGGATATACGCCAGATCGTGCGTATGCTCACAGAGTGTATTTCCAAGGGCGGAAACCTGCTGATTTCTTTTGGACCGACACCGGAGGGCGAAATTCCGGCAGCGGTGGAGGAGAAAATGCGGGAGCTTGGGAAGTGGACACACAAGTATGAGGAAGCCATCTATCCGACAGAGCAGGGTATTGCTGTGGAGTATTATCATGGCGGCAGCACATTGAGCCAAGACGGAAGGACATTGTATTTGTTCTGCAATGACAAGCCGAATGGGTTCCTGCTGTTAAACGGTATCAAAAATACGAAGATGAAGGTGACTTCCCTCACAAACAGCAGGGAGCTGAGCTGGAATATTACAGGCGGTGCACCGTGGCTTGGTATGCCCGGACAGATCTGGATAGAGGTACAGGAAGCGGATGTGGATGAAGTTTGTACTGTCATCAGGGTAGAATTTGAGGAACCAATTGACATGATACCATGCGATGAAGAGAGAAGTTCTGTAGGCGGGGTGGAATAGTGTGAAAAAAGAACCAACAATCCGTTTTCTGTTTTTTCTGTGCTGGTGCGCTTACTTTTGTGCATATATCGGACGGCTGAATTACTCGGCTGCCCTGACAGATATGATTCAGTCGGAGGGATTTGGCAAGGGAGAGGCAGGACTGATTGGAACGGCATTTTTCTTTGCCTATGGAACAGGACAGTTTGTCAGTGGTTTCCTGGGAGACCGGCTGCCGGCAAAATGGCTGGTTTTCATGGGACTGTTCTGCTCAGGTATCTGTAATCTGATGATGTCGCAGAGCAAAAGTATCGGGTTTATGATTGGGATATGGTGTGTCAACGGACTTGTGCAGGCGCTTATCTGGTCGCCGATGCTTCGGCTTGTAACGGACTACTGCAGGGCGGAAGTTCGGTCTAAACTGTGCGCTGCACTGAACAGCGCTGTGCCCGTGGGCACGATGGCGGCTTATGGGATTACGGCTATCGTGCTTGGCATATCTGGCTGGCGGTCGGTGTTTCTGCTTGGCGGTGTATGTATTTTGATGATGTCTCTAATATGGTTTTGGGGTATCACACGCGTGCAGCAGGCGATGCCGATACAGGAAAAGCAGGTACAGGTTTCACATCAGTCAGGGAAGCAGCAAACAGCAGCAGTTGGAATAGATACAAAATTAAGCGGAATACTAATACAGTCAGGGCTGATCCTGCTGCTTGCATCCCTGTTTGTTCAGGGTGCATTGAAGGATGGTGTCACGACATGGATTCCTGTCTATATTCAGGAGACGTACGGCGTTAGTCCGATTCTGGCTGTGGCAGGAACGATGTTGATACCACTGTGTAATCTGTTTGGCGTCTGGCTGGCAGCAGTGGCATGCAGGCGTATGGAGCGAAATGAGATTGCGGTTTCAGCTGGATTTTTTGCAATCTGTTCTGCGGCGCTGATGGTGTTATGGCTTAGTTCGGGAAAGAGTATGGCAGCCTCGATGGGAATGCTGGCACTGTCCACGACAACCATGATGACTGTGAATACCATGCTCACGGCGGTGCTTCCGTCCTGCTTTGGCAGAGTTGGAAAGGCGTCGTCGATGTCGGGATTGTTAAATTCTGCAGTTTATTCCGGGGGCGCAGTGTCGGCTTACGGCATTGGCAGTATGGCAGGTTATTTTGGCTGGACAGCCACGATTTTGATCTGGGCGGTGATGGCGGCAGTCTCTGTCTTGATCTGCGGCATTGCTGCCAGAAAATGGGGCACATACCGCAGAAAGCTTGCGGGAGGCAGACGTGAAAATTAGATTTTAGAATAAGGAGTAAAAGAATGTCAGAGCGTATCTATTTATTGCCAAAAGAAGGGAACGTTTACAAAGCGAATCTCCACTGTCATACAGTTCATTCCGATGGGCATCTGACGCCGGAGGAGATCAAGGCAGCGTATTCAAAACAGGGATATCAGATCGTGGCAGTCACAGACCACAGACATTATCAGTGGCATCAGAAGCTGTGCGATGAGGAATTTCTGGCGCTGGCTGCGATGGAGGTCGATATTAATGAGCACTTTAAAAATCCGGGCGATTTCTCAAGGGTGAAAACATATCACATCAATTTATATGACGCCACACCAAAACAATTTATCCAGGAAAAGCAAAAAGACTTACTGCCGGAGCGCAGATACAACGATACAGATTACATTAATGAGTATATCCGCAAAATGAAAGAATATGGCTTTTTTGCCTGTTATAATCATCCATATTGGTCCCTGCAGAATTATGATGATTACAAAAATCTGAGGGGATTTTGGGGGATGGAGATCTACAACTATGGCTGTGAACATGATGGCTTGTACGGATTTAATCCGCAGAGCTATGATGAGATGCTGCGTCAGGGAAACCGACTGTTCTGTGTTGCGACAGACGATAATCACAATCAGCGTCCATTTGGAGATCCGCTGTGTGATTCCTTTGGCGGATTTGTCATGGTGAAGGCAAAGCATCTGACCTATGAAGCTGTGATAGAGGCATTGCTTCACGGAGATTTCTACAGTTCTATGGGACCAGAGATTTACAGCCTGTCTGCAGAGGATGGTGTGTTAAAAGTAGAAACCAGTCCTGTAGAAAAAATTTATGTCATGACAAGCGGCAGAAACTGCTATAAAAAAGTTGCTGCTTCCGGGGAAACAATGACACATGCGTCGTTTGAACTCGATGGAACAGAAGAGTATATCCGGGTACAGATTCGGGACGGACAGGGGCGCTATGCGTGCAGCAACGCTTATGAGATGCGGGGGACTGTGCCAGTGCTTCGGACGTATGATATGTTGGGAAGCTGAAAAAATAAGATAAAGCCGAAAATAGCACAACGCGCCCAATCGAGTGGGCAGATGGGAGAAAACAATGGACAAAAATTATGGAAGGGTGACAATACCCACAGATGCAGACATGGTGGAAGAGACAAAGCAGACTGCACAGCGCTGGGGCGCGGACGCAATCCGGGACTGCGACGGGACACAGATGCCGGATGCGCTGAAATCTATGCCAGTTAAGATTTATTCAACGTATTATACCACCAGAAAGGATAATGCTTGGGCGCAGGCAAATCCTGACGAGGTGCAGCAAGTGTATTTGATGACGGAGTTTTATACGGCGATGGAGGAGCAGGCGCCGCTTAGGATTCCACTGATGAAACATTTATATCAAGAACAGTTAAAGCCGAATACAATTCATGATATCAAGCGGTGGTGGGAAGTAATCGACAGGACAACGGGCGAGGTAGTGTCAGCCGAAGGATGGGATTATGACGAGGCGAGCGGGGAAGTGGTGATTCAAAAGCCCAGCGCTTTCCATGAGTACACTGTCAGCTTTCTGGCATTTATCATGTGGGACCCTGTACATATGTATAATTTTATCACAAACAGCTGGGAGAATGTAGAACATCAGATTACCTTCGATGTGCGCCAGCCCAAGACACAGCGCCATGTGATTGAGAAATTAAAGCAGTGGTTAAAGGATAATCCGGATACGGATGTTGTGCGTTTTACGACATTTTTCCACCAGTTTACATTGGTGTTTGACGAATTTGCAAGAGAGAAGTTTGTGGACTGGTTCGGTTACAGTGCGAGCGTGAGCCCTTATATTTTGGAGCAGTTTGAGAAGGAAGCCGGCTATCCGTTCCGCCCGGAATACATTATCGATCAGGGATACCACAACAATACAAACCGCGTGCCATCCAAAGAATTCCGTGATTTCCAGAAATTCCAGCAGCGCGAGGTGGCAAAATTGATGAAGGTGCTGGTGGAGATCTGTCACGAGCATGGCAGAGAGGCGATGATGTTTCTGGGAGATCACTGGATTGGCACAGAGCCATATGGAGAATATTTCAAGGAAGTTGGCTTAGACGCTGTGGTTGGCTCAGTTGGCAATGGCGCGACACTGCGTCTGATCTCAGATATACCGGGCGTAAAGTACACAGAGGGAAGATTCCTGCCGTACTTTTTCCCAGATGTGTTCCACGAGGGCGGTGATCCGATCAAGGAAGCCAAGGTGAACTGGGTGACGGCAAGGCGCGCGATTTTGAGAAAACCAGTTGACAGAATCGGATATGGCGGATATCTGAAGCTTGCGCTGCAGTTCCCGGATTTTATCCAGTATATCGAGGATATCTGCAATGAGTTTCGTCTCTTGTATGAAAATGTAGGTGGGCAGCAGCCGTACAGCCACTTTACAGTAGGCGTCCTAAACAGTTGGGGCAAGCTGCGCGCATGGGGCACACATATGGTTGCACATGCTATTCCTTACAAGCAGACCTATTCCTATGCAGGCGTGCTGGAAAGCTTGAGCGGAATGCCGTTTGATGTCAAGTTCATCAGCTTTGATGAGGTGATCGAAAATCCGGCTGTATTAGAGGAATGTAAAGTGATTGTCAACGTGGGGGATGCTTACACAGCGCCAAGCGGCGGCAGTTATTGGAAGAACCCGGCATTATCCTGTGCCATTAAAGCGTTTGTTGCAAAGGGCGGAGGATTCATTGGTGTAGGGGAGCCGAGCGCCTGTCAGCATCAGGGACATTATTTTGCACTCGCTAGTGTGCTGGGCGTGGATAAGGAAGTCGGATTCAGTCTCTCGACCGACAAGTATAACTGGAAGGAGCAGCCGCATTTTATCACGGAGGACAGACCAGAGCACATTGACTTTGGCGAGGGCATGAAAAATGTCTATGCACTGCCGGAAACGACGATAATCAAGACAGAAGGACAGGATGTACAGCTGGCGGCACATACCTTTGGCGGGGGCAGAAGCGTGTATATCAGCGGCATTCCCTACTCGTTTGAAAATGCCCGCCTGTTTTACCGCGCAATCTTCTGGGCAGCAGGGGAAGAGGAGCGCATGAAGCTCTGGTATAGTGAGAATGACAACATTGAGGTGAATTATTATCCAGCGACAGGAAAATACTGTGTGGTCAACAATACTTACGAGCCACAGGATACAGTAATCTATGACGGGCGCGGCAGGGACACAAACCTGCACTTGGAGCCCAACGGAATCTATTGGTTTGATTTTGACGAACAGGAATAGGATGATTCATGATGATAGACAGAGACAGATTCATATTATATCACGGACGCTCGAATGAGGAAATACAGGCTTGCAGAGCGTATGTAAAAATATGGTGGCAGGAAGAGCTGGCTGCGCGTCTTGAGATTGCAGATCAAGTATGTGAGAACAAGTTTATCTTTAATCTTCCGTGGGATATGGAGCAGACAGCAGAGATCGTGGAATTTGGCGAAGCGCTGGATTGGACCTATATGCCGGGAAGGGATGTGGAGTTCGTCTATCAGATGAACCGTCATCGCTATTGGATTTGTTTAGGTCAGGCATATGCCGTAACGGGCATGGAAAGATATGTGAAAATGTTTGTGTCTCAGATGAAGGACTGGATATGCGAAAATGCCATCACGGAGGAAACCATGCAAAGGACGTGGCGTACGATCGAGGCAGGGATTCGGGCAGAGAACTGGATCAAGGCGATGGGATATATGGTGAGGAGTCCGCATATAACAGACGAGATACTCAAAGTCTTTTCAGAATCAATGATGCTGCATGCACAGTATTTGGCAGGGAGTAAGAAGAGTTTTAGCGCGAAGAGCAATTGGGGAATCTTGGAGAGCAGCGGACTTTATGCCATCGGAAAAATGCTGGAAGAATGTGCGACAGATCAAGAGTCAAGACTGCACGGCAGGGAATATGCCCGTCTGGCACTGGAACGGTTGGAAAATCAGCTTACGGTACAGGTGTTGGATGACGGTGTGCACTGGGAGCAGTCGCCGATGTATCACAATGAGGTGTTAAGATGCTGTCTTGAAGTACTGCGTCTTGCAGAGATTTATCGAATGAAAGTTCCGTCAAAAATTTTGACCATGACAAAGGCGATGGCATATGCAGACCGGTTCTGGCAGAAGCCAGATGGAACACAGCTTGCGGAAGGAGATAGTGACAGCACTGATATTCGGGATATTCTTACGGCGAGTGCGCTTCAATTCAAAGATCCTGTCTTAAAATCAGGGGCATATCCGCGGCTCGACTATGAGAGTATCTGGGATTATGGGCAGGTAGCCGCATTGAAGTATGAAACGATAGACACAAAGGACCCAGAGGAGCTGTTTACTTGGCAGCGGGAGAGCGGGAACTGGTATCTGCGCTCAGACTGGGGAAGCAATGCCGACTATCTTCATGTCAGATGCGGCGGTCTTGGCGGTGGTCACGGACACTTTGACAAACTGCATATGGATCTTGTTGTAAATGGGAAGATTTTCTGATAGATCCGGGTCGTTATACCTATGTGGACGGGGAGGAGCGCCGTCGTCTAAAAAGCGCTGCAGCGCACAACACCGTCTTGGTAGATGAACAGGAATATACACACTGTCTCGACGCATGGTGCGTTTCGGGACTGCATAGTGCGATAAATGGCAGCTGTAAAAGGAAGGGCAGTTATACATATATTCAATGCGGACATACAGGATATGTGCAGCAGGGTGTGCTGGTAAACCGGCGGATCCTTGCAATTGGCACAAAGGTATACATTGTGTGCGATGAATTTAACAGTTCGGGTTCACATAGCTACAGCCAGCATTTTCACATGGCGCCGGAGTGTCATGTATCTGTGAAGAAAGGGCATGACAATACTGTACATATCAGTGGAAGAAAGTTTGAAGCAAAAATGTGCTGTCTTTCTGAGAAGGTCAACATGAAGATAGAGGAGTTTCCTGTATCGAGGCATTACAATCAGATGGAGCAGGCAGAGGCGGTGGCATTTTGCAGGAAACCGGAAGAAATGGACCATCAAAGAGGTTCCGGGACTGTCTCTGCAAAAACAGAGTCCGTGATAACCGTGATATTCTGTGACGATAACGGAAATGAGCAAAGCAGTATGGACGGGTATACGGCAGAGCCAGTTCCGGTTGTCTCCTCGACGCAGGGGCGTGTTCTGGATCAATGTGAGGCGGAAGGCATCCTCCTCACCTGTCAGGGAGAGCGCTATCTCATAGTGATAGCGCACGTTGAGGCAGGTGCAGACTGTGACTATATTGGCGCGATGAACCACTTTGGTCTTGGCAGGGTGATGGTGACGAAACTGCTGCCGGAGGAATTCAATCAAAGCCGCCTGCCGGGCGGAGAGCAGGGAATGACAGTTCTTTGCTGGTGAATCTGTAGTATGCAGATAAAAATTGGACTTCGTAAAGAAAAAGTATCAACAGAAGAGGTTTAAGATGATAAAGAATATTGTTTTTGATATGGGAAATGTACTTACGATATATAATGCCAGAGATTACATTTATGGGTATGTGGATAACGAGGAAGACTTTCGCTGGATAAAAAACCATGTTTGTACATCCGTGGAGTGGGTTCAGATGGATAGGGGAACAATCACAGATGATGAGGCAATCACCACGATCTGCAAAAGAGTACCTGCCCGTCTGCACGATACAGTAGCGCGTTTTGTCAGGGAGTTCAGAATGGTGCAGCTGCCCAATCCGCCCATGGAGAAGCTGGTGAAAGAGCTGTCAGAGAGGGGATATGGTTTGTATTTGATGTCAAATATCCCCCATCGTTTCAGCGTATTTAGAAAATATATCAAATCTATTGATTATATGAAGGGTATCTGGATATCCTGCGAACATGGTTTGATTAAGCCGGAATCAGCGGCGTATCTCAATCTGTTTCAGACATTTTCACTAAATCCAGAGGAGTGCTTTTTTATTGATGATACACCTGTGAATGTGGAAGCGGCAAGGAATCTGGGGATGAATGGATGTGTCTATTATGGAGATGTAGCGGAGCTTAGATCAAATCTGAGAAAGGTTATCGAAGTGGATATTACATGAAGATGATAACGTTCTCAGAAAAGGAAGGGGTGTAAAATATGCAGACAAAGGAAAGTTTGGTATCCTATGACAGGATGAACAGGGAACAGGTTGAGGAGGCTCTGACACTTGCCGTTTCCTTAGTAGAGGGAAATGTGGACATGTTCACGGACTGTTTTCCGGACTCCAACAGCCAGGGAAACTTTTATCCGAAATCAGAGAATGTGGAGTGGACGACGGGATTCTGGACAGGGGAAATCTGGCTGGCATATGAAGAAACCGGGTCGGAGAAATTAAAACATGCAGGAGAGATCCACGTTGAAAGCTTTCTGGACAGGATTTTGAGAAGGGTGGACGTAGACCATCACGATATGGGATTTCTGTACTCACCCTCCTGTGTGGCGGCATGGCAGCTTACAGGGAACGAGAAGGCAAAGAGAGCGGCGCTTTTGGCAGCCGATAATCTGATGAGCCGTTTCTGTGAGAAGGGACAGTTTTTTCAAGCGTGGGGGAAACTTGGCGCACCGGACAACTACCGTCTGATCATTGACTGTCTGCTGAATATGCCGCTGTTGTTCTGGGCATCGGAGGTGACAGGGGATGCAAAATATGCCACTCATGCAAAAGCACACATCAGGACGGCGATGCAGTATATTGTGCGTCCGGATTACTCAACGTATCATACGTACTTTTTTAACCCGGAGACAGGCGAGCCGATCAAGGGTGTGACTCATCAGGGTCACAGGCATGGTTCGGCGTGGACGAGAGGTCAGGCGTGGGGAATTTACGGCTCTGCGATGGCGTACCGCTACATTAAGGATATGGCATATCAGGAAATTTTCGAGAAGGTGACGGAATATTTCCTGCTTCATCTGCCTTCTGATCTGATTCCCTACTGGGATTTTGACTTTGACGATGGCAGCGCGGAGCCGAGAGATTCTTCCTCCGCAGCGATTGCAGCCTGCGGTATGCTGGAGATGACCAGGCATATGACCGGGGAGAAAGCCCAATATTATGAAGATATGGCAAAAAGGCTTTTGCTGGCGCTGCGAAACCATTGTGCAGTCACTTCTAAAGAACAATCCAATGGATTATTGATGCATGGTACCTACGCCAGAAAGTCCGATGAGAATCCCTGCGCGAACCGCGGTGTTGATGAGTGCAATACATGGGGAGATTATTATTATCTTGAGGGACTCGTCAGATTGCATAGAGACTGGAAGTCTTATTGGTAAGAGGCGTTGATAAAGGCAGAGGAGAAATTTGAGGAAAAATTTGGTTGTCATTTGGATACTTCACTCATAACGTAAAAATACCGCAGAACCTTTGATTCTGCGGTATTTTATACTATTAAGATAACTCGGAGTGACAAGATTCGAACTTGCGGCCTCCACCTCCCTAAGGTGGCGCTCTAGCCAAACTGAGCCACACCCCGACAATAGTATGTATGCCCAAACGACAGTTATTATTATATATAAATGTGTCCATAATGTCAATAAGAAAATAAAAGAATATTAAATTAAGAAAATTTACACAAACTATTGACAATTGTCTGACAATTTAGTATATTATCTATAGATTCGTGATAATTTAATCGCGAATGAGCATTATAAATGCTGCATTCAAGAGAATGCGGTATTCACTTGAATGCGGCATTCTCTTGAATGCTTTTCACTTAACTCTTTTTCAATATAGTAATCCTTTGAAGAAAGCTTTTTCATGACAGTATCCTCCCAAATTGCTGCCGGAAAGAGCTTTCTTTATTATTGTTTTTCTCCATATTGAAAAGAGATGAACCGTTCATAATCGGAAAGCGCAGCAAGTTCCTGTAACGTTGAGAGATAAAAAATTAAAAAAAGAAGTAAAATATTGATAAAGCTGTGTAAAAATCAGCCATAAAGTATTATAC
>CAMWJQ010000031.1 GCA_947174615.1 uncultured Lachnospiraceae bacterium | reverse complement strand
GTACATTGAAGAAGGGGTAATAGTAGCTGATGAGAATGGTATGATTGAATCGAGTGAGAACATTAAGATTCTGAAAAGGGAACTGAGAGAAGGGGTAAAGCATTATGCAATATTTTTCGTACCAAGTTTAGCTGCTAAGGAAGGGGTTAAAAAACTGATGGAGAAAGAAAATGTCATAGAGGTGAAAAACTATGACAGCATATGTCTTGAATATAATCGAGTTTTGCAAGAGAAAGCGGTAGAAATATCAGAGAGTATCAGCAGAAAGTACAAGGAGGAGGTTCTTGAAGAGTTTGTCAAGCGTTATAGTGGTTGCTTACAACGTCAGCTATGTGCAATGAGTAAGAAAAAAGAGTTCTCCAAGTTACCATATCAAGTGATTCACGACTTTTTAGCCTTTGGTATATTTCCAGAGGGGTATGAATATCTTAAGGGAGCCGATATTAATGCTTATGTCACTCAGGGCATAGAAAGGTTCCTAATAAAGCACAATAACCTTATGGAAGAGAAGTTTAATAGAATCTGTGAAGATTTGTTGCTTTATTGGGATAGTACTGATGATAAGACAGTGCTCACCAGAGCCGACATTACGCCAGAGTTTTTATACGAGTTTAAGCATAGTCAATTGTGCAGAAGTATATTATATAAGCGCAAGTCCTTTAAGATAGGCATTGACTTGGAGCATCCAACACCTATTTTTGAAGATTTGAGATCCCGGTGCAAGACTGCATTTAAACCAACAGTTCTGGCAGAATTTTCAAAGAAGAGATTTTACCACATCATAGATATACATAAGGACATGAATCCTGATGAGTGTACACATATAATTTACGATTTAAGGGCTTCTGATAACGTGGAATGCTTTGTCTGCTGTACAAAAGACATGGAGGAGGCATATATTCCTGAGTCTGTGTTGATATATCTGGATTGTATGCAGAGGGAGCGAAAAGAAAGTGTGATTTATATTGATTCTGTGGAGTCCAAAACAAGAAATATTCCAAAGTCAGGAGTAGCGTCAACAGATATTAGGAAAGAACCTGATTCAGTGATTGTACAGGATAAGATAGATATAAGGCAGAAAGCAGTTTCAGAGGCGAAATCATCAACTGAAAGGCAGGAGCCAGTTTCAAAGGTAGATTTATCGAATGCAAAGCATGAGTCTAATTCAGGGGTAGCCGCACCGCCAGAACCTGTTGAGCCAGTGTCAGCGCAGTCTGAAGTTGAGTTGATTCCATCGTCTAGTGTTGAGATTGTATCGGATGAGGAGAGTGCGAGAGATTCCATTAAAAGTCTATTAGGTTCTCTTGGATAATGTTTGTAAAAGCAAACAATTCAGCGGAGTTATGTTTAAAGATATAGATATACTGATGTGTTTCTAAGTCTGAATATTCTTATTAAGGAAGTGGTGATTGAAAGAGGTTGCCACTTCTTTGTTTTTGCAGGGGTAGGATTATAGGTTTCAGTCTGTTTAGTAAAAGTGTTTGAAAATATGAATATTTTTGGTTGTTTGGATTTTATATATGACTTTTTTGGGGGAATGATAAAGATTGAGAGTAGATGTTGATTTGATGGATATTTTTGGATTGTTTGGTTTGAACAGACTGATTTTGGGGCAATATAGGCGATGTTTTATAGTTGTAATTTTCATCTAAATGTTTTTATAAATGATGTTTCTGCTGTTGCGAAAACACACAGCAGGAAAAACGATGTCTGTATCTCCCAGTTTGTCGGGAAATTTCAGGCACCCACAGCATTTATAAAAGAAGATAATGTTAGTTTTTTAGGTGAAGGAGGTTGCAACATGACGAATAATTTCTTCAAGCTATTAGTAAAATTAGAGTACGAATACATAGACAAATATTCAAGTTTGTCACCATCAGTCATTGAAACAATTAAAGATTTGATATCCTATGTTGAGTCAGCAAAATGGACTAAGTCTGATGTCACTGCATTGTACTGCAAAAATTGGCGAAAGACTTATCCTGAATTAAGACTGATATTCGAAGAAGAAGGTTTTAAAAGTAGGTCTGAAGTCACTATTCGAAGTCAGATTTCAGAATTATCAAGAAATCTTTGTGAGATGTTTGGTGATTGTCAATCAATAGCAGATGCATTCAAGGCAGCATCAGGAAAATATGTTGAGGGTATGACAAAGGAGGATGGCAAAAAATTCATTTCGAAGTTGGGTTTAAAGTTAAGAATGCTTCAGGGGTACGTTGACGAGCCATTCACAAAGAAGTTGGGAGTACGTTTATTTGATTTTGACATTGATTGCGTGACGGAGAGTAAATATAAGGTCAGTGAATGTGCCAAGGAACTTGAATTACTTAAGACACTCTCGAACGAATCTATAAAAGCATTGTGTGATGAGGTAGATGCAGATAAAATGGCGTATCTCTTGCAGGAATTAAATAAGCCTTTATTATTATCCCAGCGAGCAGAAAAGCAAAAGAAAGGTTCTGAAAATACATATAAGGTCAATCGTTTAATGGTGAATATAGCAAAAATAGACATATTACAAGCACTTGATTTGATAACTCCGAAGAAGATTAAGCCAGTAGGGTTTAAAAATTCTCAGGTAAGTGAGGAGGTTGTAAGTGTTGATGCTGTTACGGAGACAGATGAAGAAATTTTGCCTATCACAGTCCAGTCTGGGATAGAACCGAAGGCAGAATTGCCTTTCAAGTTTGCCGAAATGAGTGAAATTTGTGAAATTATACAGGAGAAATTAAAAAAGGTACTTCTCCTTTCGGACGATCCACAGAAAAGGGCAAATAATATTGCTTATTTGAAAAGAGTCTTTGATTTATTTACGTCAGAAGGTTTAAGAACATATTTAAGTAAATATCCAAGTGGCGATATAGCGCAAGCAATGAAAAAGTTCAGAAAGGAGTAATTTATATGGCAGTTGAAGCAGCAGACAATGCATGGTTCTACTATAGATATAATCTAGCTGAGTATTTTGCTGATAATCATTTAAAGGTTCCTGCATACTCTATCGATTCCGATGGTTTTATGGTTCATCCAATTACGGGACAGAGGCTGTGTCCTATGTGATTGGTATTAAAATTTAAGTTGTAAATATAGACAGTATTTGGTACAATAGGGGTAGAGTATAGTAGCTTGAGGAGGGTATATTCAATGACGATGATGAAGGAAAGAGCAGTTGAAATAATACAACGAATACCTGAAGATAATATGCTATATGTTATAAATTTTCTGCAAAGTTTAGAGGAAATGTCCTTAAATAAAGAAAAGGATAAAGAAAAGGCGAAAAATGCTCTTGTGAATATTTTAAATATGGATAAGAGACTGCCAGATGACTTCGATTATAAAAAAGAGCTTCAAGAAGCAAGAGAGGAAAAATATGGTAATTTTGATTGATACAAATGTTATATTAGATGCACTGCTGAAAAGAGAACCATATGTTAATGAGGCTCAAATTATTATAACAAAGTGTGCTAAGGAACTGTAGAAAAATAAGTGACACATCTTGACTTGTCTATTTCTCCGATAGCACAGCACAAAAAGCCTCGCCGTAGCCCACTACGCCTACGTTTTTTGTACTGCACTCTCGAAGAAATATCCTGCGCAATCTGTATCACTTATTTTCCTACAGTTCCTAATCAAGAAATAACGGGGGATCTAGCTGCTCATAGTTTACCGAATTTGTTTTATATTTTGAGAAAGTCTTATTCACAACAGGAAAGGCGTGAATTTATAAGAAATTTATGTGATATATTTTATATATCAGATTTGAATGTTGAAAAAATTCTTTCGGCGGCAGATAATGAAGCATTTACTGATTTTGAAGATTGCTTGCAGGAAGAATGTGCTGTAGAAATAATGGCAGATTATATTGTAACTAGAAATCCAGCAGATTATAAAAAATCCAGAGTTCAGATAATTCAGCCTGATGAGTTTGTTAAAATGATTTAGTATTTTAAGACAAATAAGAGTGTACGTTTATGCGTATGCTCTTTTTATAACCTCTTAAGCCCTTGCCACTAAACTGGCAGGGCTTTTTTAATCATAACCACCAAAAAATCTATATAATTTATCCCATTTATTCTACTTGAATGAATTTTAAATCAGAGTTATAGTACAACACACGTGGAAGTCGTTTAACCCCCAAATTTGGTCGTAACTTCATAGAAGGCGCACACAGGGCTTGAATCTTCGAGGGGTACTATGATCGCATTTGGCTCTGAAAAATGCGATACAGGGCATTCTGTATGGTCATCTCAAATGTCGATTAATATATATTTTTCGACCTTTGTTGATTTTATGCCTGTTATACAGTCCGAGATAATTTTAGTTCGTAAAATACGACATTTTTGGCAAGATTAAACGACTTTGGTGCATTAACTAAAAACGAAAGGTGGGAGGATTGAGTATGCAGAGATTCTATAACGGTTATAGGATTGATGTTTCATGGTGTGATAAAATTTTGGGATTTCAGTATATCATTTGTGATAAAGATGGTAAAAAGGTTTCAGGTAGCATTGACGCATATTGGTTTGAAGAGTATGCATTAATGGAGGCTATACAAGAAGTTGACGCTATTGGGAGGGGTGATTGATATTAATAAGAAATGCGTAGCTTTAAATCAAGACGAATATCAAAGAAGCATTGAATTATTGAGAAATGGTTTTATGCTAGAGGGGGTACTAATAAAGCCGAATGAACGTATTGCCACTATCGAAGTCTTACAAGCGACATTGGGTTTGCGTCTGGGTGACATTTTAAGACTCAAGTTATCAAGTTTCATTCGTGACGGTGATAGATGGCGGTTAGATATTAAAGAGCAGAAAACGGGCAAGATACGTAATTTTACTGTACCAGTCGAGGTGTATTTGTTTGTTCAGGATTATGCGCTGTTAAGGGGTATTGGAAAGGACACCAAACTCTTTGATATTTCCAAAAGACAGGTAGAACGACATCTCAACAAAGTTTTCACGAAGATGGGACTTTCCCTGCGGAGTTACGGCAGTCATTCGTTTAGAAAACTGTTTGCGGTACAAGTATATGTCGATAGTGAATATAATGCAGAACTGGTGCGAGTCTTGCTTCAGCACTCAAGTTTAAACACTACACAGAGATATTTGAGCATCGGCTCTAAGCAGATAGAGGACGCATTGGCGAGGACAGTCAGCAATTTAATATAAGAAAGGGGTAGGGATAAGATATGGCAGGAAAAATTTATGTGACAGGTGATTGTCATGGATCATTCAGTCGGTTCGGTACAAGGAATTTTACACAACAGAAAAATATGGATAAAGAAGATTATGTCATTATTTGCGGTGATTTCGGTGGCATATGGAGTACGGATGAAGATAATCGTGAGGAGAAATACTGGATGTCTTGGTTGGAGGATAAACCCTTTACAACGCTGTTTGTCGATGGAAACCACGAAAATTTCGATAGATTGAATGGTTTTCCAGTAGAAACATGGAATGACGGCAAAGTTCATAAAATCAACTCATCTTTAATCCATCTGATGCGTGGGCAGGTATTTAGTATAGCTGGAAAGAAGATATTTACTTTTGGCGGAGCGCAAAGCCATGATATTCAAGGGGGTATTCTTGAAGTAGACGACCCTCTGTATCGTGAAAAGCAAAGGAAGCTGGAAAGGGATTTAATACCATACAGAGTCAACCATTTTAGCTGGTGGAAAGAAGAGCTTGCTTCTGAAGAAGAGATGCAGGAGGCTATGAATAATCTGGAGACACATAATTATGAAGTGGACTATATCATTACGCATTGCAGTTCTTCAGATATTCAGGATTTGCTTGGAGGCAGAGGACTTTATAAGCCAGATAAGCAGACAGATTTTTTTAATCACATTCAGTCAGAAGTCAAATATAAAAGATGGTACTTTGGACACTACCATATGGATTGCAACGTATCGAATTCAGAAATTCTTTTGAGTAAAAAGATTATATCTATAGGTAGTATGTTACGGGAAGGAAGGTAAAATTATGGCAACATTAACAGATTGGGGCTTTATAAAAGGCAATCATTTTCACTTGCGAGGCATTGTTATAGGGCATCCCAAATTAACGGACGGTATGGACATTACAACAAGTTATGTTGAAACAGTTGTCCGTCAAGGAGACTGCCTTATAGCAAAGACAAAATCAGGTACAGTATACAATTTGGAGCTTGCAGAGATTGGAATGGATAAAGAAGTTGTTTACGATACTATCGCAGCTCTCAAAGGTTTTGGCTTGGATGAAAATATCATCATTGAAGCTCAGATATTAAAGGAAAGAAAGCGCGTAGAGTACTTGCAGAATGCAGATAAAGTTCTGGATAATGGCGAGTTACTTCTTTGCATGGCAGGCACAAATACAATCAGAGCATATTTCAAGTTTTGTAATAAAGTAGAGGAATGCCAGATTCGTGTACATATAGGAATGTATCAGGACAGCGTTCTTGTTGAATTAATGGGTAAAGTTGACTTTAGATATTTTCCTAAGCCTAATTCATGTGAAGTGTACCATTGGTCTGACGGTTTAAGAACTGTAAAAATAACAAATACAGGTGCTGAATAGACAATTTTTGATGGCAGGGGTACGATGCTTGTTATTAAGAAAGGTGAAATGAAGGCGTTGGAAAAGAAGATATTTGCCAATGAAGGTTTATTCTCACCAGACTGCGTGAATGGTAAATCAATATTGGGAGGGCAGATAGACGAATGATAATGCAGAAATATAAGGAAAAAAGAGTTCTGTACAGGGACAGCCTGCGTAATCTTTGTATAGAAAAGCAGTGGTATACGCGAGGCAATTGTGCAGAATATGAAAAACTGTTATCTATGACGGGAGATGGCGAAAAGCATATCATAACCAATGACATTGTAGAGATTGCGGAGAATATTATGAGGCACACAGACGAGTCTGAAAGAAGCCTTGAAAGTTATTGTTTTGAAATCGCAAGGATAACCTGCACATTTTTTGAGGCTGAATCAGAAAATGACAGTCACAGAATAGCTAATGAAATAGCCAGTTTAATTGATTAGAAAGGTAGGTAGTAATATGCAAGCAGCAGATTATATCAGAAATTTTGTGGCAGAGAATGACGATAAGTATTCAATTTATGAGGGGTACTCAGGCAGAGGGATGTTTGGAGAAAAGTGTCTTGGTGTAACCATTAATGAAGGTAATTCATGTATGGAGTTTATGATAGATATGACGAGTTACTTGGCAAAAATGTCAGCATCTGATGACAGTGATTTTGATTTAGGTTTTGCAGAGGGTATGTGCTCTGATGCTCTTGGCAAGGACAGCATCGTATATTTCCCAGCCATTCAGGGGTAGCTTAGAACTGCTGAAAACTGTAATATAAATTAGTATATCGGAGCTTCTCATGGTTGAAAGAAAATAGAATAAGAAATTTCAGCATATACATACAGTTCGTGTGTATAAGTGTTCATTTTGGTGAATAACGAAAGAAGTTATGTATAAAGAAGTTATGTATAATATGAAAGAACTCAGTCGAATGTTTTTGTAAAAAAAGAACATTTTTGCTGGGTTCTTTTTATTTGCTTCAGTTTATGCATCTTGAATTTCTGGTTTGTGTTTTTTACGTAAGATTCGGTTTTCCCCCTGATTTGCAATTAGTTTGGACTAGAGTTAACATGTTCACACTCTGATAGCCTTGTTTGGGGCTGGTTTTTTGCGTATCTTGAGTTGATCTGTAGTTTCATTTATTGACATTACTACTTTTTATTGGGGGTACTATGCCTATGAGTGAAACATCTAAATTGACAATTGATCAGAAACTATTAAAGGAAGAGTTTATCGAGTTATTACGTAAGGAAGGATTAATAACCAAGGAGATAAGCTTTGTAGCAAAGAAATTAGTAAAGGAGGAGGAGCAGAATGGAAGTACAAGATAATTTTACGTTAACAGGGGTAGAGTGCAGCAATAAAGAATTGATAGATGTAAACAAAGCATTTAATGTACTTATGTTATATCAGGAATCACTTCGCGTCCCTAAGTTATCTATAGACCAGAATATGCTTAAAATAGAGCTTATCGATTTACTGTATCAGGAAGGTCTTATATCGAAAGAAACTTGCTATACAGCGAAGAAATTAGCAAAGGAGGTATAAGGATAATGGGATTACAAAGTAAGTATACACCTGCGCAGATAAAGCATTTGGACAAGAAAGGCTTTATGAAAGAGGCATCTTATGATGATATGATGACGGACATGGGAAAGACATTTAATGTAGTGGTGTTGTGTCGGGAGTCAACTCAGCATGTGGATCAGAAAAAGGCTTTAAAAGATCAGACAGATAGAATGTTATCGTTGGTTGAGCGAAAAAGTCATTTTCACTTGATAGATAATGGAATATTTATTGAAGATGGAAAATCAGGGTTGTCTATCGAGGTGCGTCCTAAATTTCAAGAAATGATAGATTTTGTCATATCAAATCATGTGGATATCATTTTGGTACAGGAGGCGACCAGATTCAGCCGTAATGTAGGTGAATTCTTTTCCTATATGCAGATTTTACAAAATAATGAAGTAGGTCTGCTCATATTGGAAGGTGAGTTTTGGACTTACCATATGTTTCCATCGGATTATCCAAGACTTGCAGCAGAGGTATCTAAGGGACAGGCGGAGTCCTTAACCACCAGTAAACGTGTATCTAGTACAGCGTTGCATTAATCTTGAAGTAATCAGTGCCTGATGTTCGCGTTAGCGCAAGGCGGTGGAAGGAGGCGATGCGGTGGCATCGTTGACTGACACCAACGCGGCGATGGCGTGAACAGCGGGTGCTGATTACTCGAGAATTAATGCAATGCTGTACTAGGGGTATCGATACATATAGAGAGCGTGGTCAGTTGGTTCAGGGGAATATGTTTGGCTATGATTTGGTGAAAGCGATAGAACGCCAAAATAATACATATAAGATAAATCCTGTGGATGGCGCGGCAGTGCAGTTAATATTTGACATGTATGTTAACAAAGGCAGGGGTACTGATTTGATTGCCACCCATCTGAATGTGAATAAGATCTTGACGTTTGACAGGAAGTCACAGTGGAGTGCTTCGAAGGTAAGACGTGTATTAATGAATGAGAAGTATATGGGTTATATCTTGTATGGAAAATATGAGATAGTTGATACAAATACCAAAAAGAAAATAGCTACGCATATAGAGCCAAAAAGGACAAAGTACGCAGATGATGGTGTAACTGTAATAGAAGAAGGAAATCTGGTCAGGGGTAACTGGGAGCCTTTGATTGATGAAGAGACTTGGTGGAAGGCTCAGGAGATACGTAAAGCGCGTTCAAATGAGCTTGCTAATACCAAGAAGGGTAATATGAGAAGTGGGGTACGTGTATCAAGCGATTCCTATGCAAATAAAGCTTACTGTGAGTGTGGGTACAGATTATCTCCTCAGTATACGCATGCAGCTACAGAAACAGAGCCAGCGCAGTTTCGTTATACATGCAGACAGCAGATAAATGCGCATACAGCAAACTATAGAAAAATGCATGGTCTGCCGCCGTTGGCGAATACCTGTACGCTGAAATCAGTGACAGATGTCAAGATGCGCTTAATGTCAATAAAGGTATTTCAGTATTTGTTCAGGGACATCAAAGATACATTGGAGGACACAATAAAAATAATTGAGCAGGCAGAACGGCTGAATACAGAAAAGGGTTCTTCAGTTATTACACTGGAGTCATTGAATGAAACACTGGAAAAGTTGCAGAGGCGTCTGGAACGATATATTGATATGAGGGCTGATGGTGAGATTTCTGATGAGCAGTATCGGAGTAAAAAAGAGAGTACAGAGGAGGAGATACAAAGTACGATAAGATTGATACAGGAGAAAAAGGTAGAGTTATCAAAGCAGGAAAGATACAAGCTGGATATCAATAAGATTCGTGAACGTCTGGAAATGTATGTTGATTTGAGTGGTTTTGGGGTATCGAATGAGATGATTGACTTCTTTGTAGAACGTATTATTCATCGGTCAAATGAGGAGTATGTTTGGGAGATGAATTTATCAGGGTTACCCAATGTGCCAGATAAGTACAAAATTAGGGGGTACTCAAAGGAATATTCAGATTCGCTGAAAGACGATAAGAATTTTAATATTGTGAAGACCTTTGTGATATCTTTGGATGAGTGCAGGGAGTTTTGTAAAAATGTTGCTCATCGGGTATATAAGCCAGTTTACTGGCAGCAGATTACTGTAAAGATAGCCATTAAATAAAACAGAGGTGCTGATAAGATTTATTTCAAATACTATATCAGCACCTTTTTCGTTGTGAAATTTAAAAAGTAGTATAAGCATAATTATAGATGAATGTTAAGATTTTGTGATTTTTAACAGTTCATAGTGTATAATCGTTGTATGGCGAGTATACGAAATAACTTGCAACTCCAATAAATACATTATATTATTATAGAAAAGGACGGTGATTAAATGAATACAGCAGTAGCAAAGCAGTTAGATCATTATACGATTGAAGATATCTATAATCTGCCAGATGGTCAAAGGGCGGAATTGATTGACGGTGAATTATATATGATGGCTACGCCTAGCAGAGTTCATCAAAAGTTTGTACATTTTTTTGATTGGACAATAGGAAATTACATTCATAGTAAAGACGGAGATTGTGAAGTATATCCAGCTCCATTTGCAGTATTCTTAAATGCTGATAATGATATTTATGTGGAGCCTGATATTTCTGTAATCTGCGATAAGAATAAGCTTACAGATGAAGGTTGTAAGGGTGCACCAGATTGGATTATTGAGATCGTATCACCTTCCAGTCGTGCAATGGATTACAATAAGAAGTTATTTAAATACAGGACGGCAGGAGTTAGGGAGTATTGGATTGTTGACCCAAAGAAACAACTGATAATGGTTTACAATTTTGAGCATGATGCATTTGAAGAATATTCTTTTTCAGATAAGGTAAAGGCTGGAATATATGAAGATTTTGAAATTGATTTTTCAGGGATAAATATGGAATAGCAATAACGGTGAATCGGGGATACTATATCAGACGCTGATGAATCTATATCTGTCAGATTGTGCAAAGAATAAGAAACAGTTACAGATACATTGGGAATAAAGTAGGAGCAGTGGAGAGAAAAATGTTAGCATTTCTGTACAGCACAATAAAAACTACAGGAAGATGTTTGCATATGCTGACAGCCTGAAAGATAACGGCATATGCATACAGCCGCCGACCAGGCTGCGAAGCTGGCGAAGATGAATCAGAATTGACAGAAAGAAGAGTGGCTTACATTGGCTTTCAATAGTTGATGTGAGCGCTTTTTATGCGCAGATAAGAATGGGATTGTTGAATATGAGAAAGAGATGGGGTAGCGATGGGAATTAAAAAATATAGTTAGGTATTTGGAGCAGTCTTTTTATTGAGTTTTGGTTGTGGAGACCCAGCTTCAAAGATTAAAACGGTGTGAATATCTTTGCAAATTTGAGGACAATCGAGTGTGCTTTGGGATTGGGCTGTATTGTATACAATTAAAAACAACCTGATTTCAAAAAAGGACTTGTATTTTTACAGAGTTTCTTATAAAATTTAACAGAACACAATAGATGGTACACGCAGTGCCGTGACTGTACTTTGTGTTAAATAAGAAAAATAGCATATGAAAAGGAGTAAAAGACATGACGAAAAGAGGACAACGTTTTGTAAAAGTTCTTTTTGCGAGTATGTTGCTTACACTGACTGTTGCACTGAGCGGATGCTCAGGTGATAAGGCGGCTGGAGACTCTACACAGATTGCAGACACGTCTGCCGCAAACAGCAGTGAGGCAAATACCGTGGCGAATGCTGAGACAGACACTTCTTTGGAAGTGCCAGGCGAAGCGAATGAAACAGAGGAGGATGCATCACACATCACGATAGGTATTCCGCAGGATTTGGACAGTCTGGTGCCAAGCTTATCACAAGGAGCAGGTACACAGGAAATCCTCTATAATATCTATGAGGGCTTGTATAAGCCGGACAGCGAGGGCAATCTGATTCCCGCAGTAGCAAGTGATTATGCCATGTCCGAAGACGGGCTTGTGTATACATTCACGCTGAGAGATGGAATCCAATTTCACAATGGAAATCCTGTTACTGTGGCGGATGTGAAATATTCGATTGAAACCTGCGCCGGTCTTAATGGGGGAGAGCCTGTTATATCGGCGTTTTCTAATATTGTGAGTGTGGAGACGCCGGATGAGCGCACAGTAGTCATCACATTAAAGGAATCAAGCAGTCCATTTATGGCGATTCTGTCAACTGTGGAGGCTGCCATTGTTCCGGCGGATGTGACCGATTTGCAGACAAATCCCATTGGAACAGGACCCTATAAATTTGTATCGCGATCGCTGCAGGAGAATGTGGTGCTTGAGCGGTTTGACGGATATTGGGGAGAACCGGCGCATATCAAAGATATCACCTTGAAGGTGCTTGCGGACTCAGATTCGATTGTCATGAATCTTGAGGGCGGTGCAGTGGACTTGGTTGCAAGAATCTCCACCTCACAGGCGGCAGAGCTTGGCGATGACTTTGAGGTGCTTGAGGGAACAATGAATCTGGTTCAAGCGATGTATCTCAACAATGCAGCGGCGCCGTTTGACAATGAGAAGGTGCGGCAGGCGCTGTGCTATGCAGTGAATAAGCAGGAGATTCTCGACTTTGTGTCAGACGGTAAAGGAACCCTTGTCGGGAGCAGTATGTTCCCTGCATTTGGAAAATACTATGTCGAAGAGCTGAATGATCTATACACGACAGATCTTGAGAAGGCGAAAGCGCTGCTTGGTGAGGCTGGCTATCCGGATGGGTTCAGCTTTACGATGAAGGTGCCTTCTAACTATCAGCAGCATGTCGATACGGCACAGGTGGTTGCAGAGCAGTTAAAGCAGATCAATGTCACGGCGAATATTGAACTCATTGAGTGGGAGACATGGCTGAATGATGTGTATCAGGGGCGTGATTTTGAGGCGACGTTAGTTGGCGTGGATGCATCGACATTGACTGCGGGCGCGATGCTCAGCAGATTCCGTTCGGATGCGCACAATAATTTTGTCAATTATAACAATCCGGAATACGATGATGCCTACGCAGAGGCGCTTGCTGCAGAGGCGGTGATGGACGATGACAAGGCGACAGAGGCATATAAGAAATGCGAGACAATTCTTGCCGAGACGGCTGCGAATGTCTATATTCAGGATATGTGTGAGCTGGTAGCGGTTAGAAAGGGGTATACAGGGTATACATTCTATCCCTTATATATTCAGGATTTTTCGAAATTGGATATAGAGTAGCCCGGGAATAAAATTGTTGTAATTGGGGAGTTCTATTCATATATAATATAGAAAACATAAAGGAGACGAGGAGATGAAATACATTGGGAAAAAGCTGGCAGCGATGATTATCACGCTTTTGTGTATTTCGTTCCTCGTCTATCTTGCTTTTGATCTGATACCAGGAGATGCTGCGCTTGCTGCACTGGGAACAGATGCTACGCCGGAGAGTTTGGCTGCGCTGCGCGAGCAGCTTGGATTAAACAGACCGTTTCTGGAGCGGTATCTGGAATGGCTGGCTCATTTTGTGGGCGGCGATTTTGGTACTTCGTACAAGTATCATCTGCCTGTTGCGGACATGATTGTGTCCAAGCTGCCAATCACTGTGATTATGGCAGTCATCTCTTTTTTTATAATGGTTGTGATCTCACTGCCAATTGGCATTTATACGGCGAAGCACAGCGGAAAGCGGATCGACCGCATTGTCATGGCGCTCAATCAGATTGTGATGTCAGTGCCGCATTTTTTTATGGGTATTTTAATCACCTACTTTTTTGGTCTGGTATTGAGGTGGTTTACGCCCGGAGGCTTTGTGTCCTATGAGACGGATTTCTGGAAATTTCTTGCATACATCATCTTTCCATGTTTTGCAATTGCGCTCCCAAAGATCGCAATGTCGGTGAAGCTCCTGCGGAGCTCTTGTATTGAGGAGTCGAAAAAGGACTATGTGAGAACCGCTTACAGCAAAGGAAACAATACCAACAAGGTTTTATATCGACATGTGCTTCGCAATGCAATGATTCCTGTGATTACGCTGTGGGGAATGACGCTTGCGGACATGCTTGTGGGGAGCATTGTCATTGAGCAGGTGTTTAATATACCCGGCATCGGACGCATTCTGCTGACCTCCATATCTTACAGGGACTACCCGGTGGTGGAGGCGATTATTACACTGATTGCCTTTGTTGTGATTGTGACGAATTTTGTTGTTGATGTAGTATACCAGCTGATTGATCCGCGCATCAATGTTTAAGACAAAAAGATTTTGTATGAAATTACGGAGGTTTTGTGTGAAGAGGAAAAAGATCTATTCTTCCAATGTAATCATAGGTCTTGTGATAACGGGTGCGATGCTGCTGATGATTTTGATTGGCTTTATCCACACGCCCTATGATATCACGAAGATGGACAGCGCTGCGAAGCTGGCTGCGCCGTCGCTAAAGCATTTGATGGGCTGTGACAATTTTGGGCGGGATATCTTTTCGCGTGTGCTCAAAGGCATGGGCAACACCTTTGTGATTGCGGCAGCTACGGTTACGATAGGAACAGTCTGCGGCGTCGTGATTGGGGCGTTTACAGGGTACTTTGGCGGCTTGTTAGATGAAGTGCTGATGCGCGTAAATGATGTGGTCTTTGCCTTTCCGAGCATTCTGCTGGCATTGGTCTTTGTCAGTATCTTTGGCACAGGCAAATACAATGTCATTGGTGCGCTTGGCATTGCGTTTATCCCCAGTTTTGCCCGCATTGTCAGGGGAGAGTTTATCAAATACAGGGAGATGGATTACGTGAAGAGCGCGAGGCTTTCCGGCGTGGGGCAGCTGCGCATTATCTTCGTTCATATTCTGCCGAATGCCATGCCGGTGCTGATGTCCTCCATCATGATCGGTTTTAACAATGCTGTGCTTGCAGAGGCGGGCATGAGTTATCTGGGGATTGGTGTCCAGCCGCCGAACGCAAGCCTTGGGAGCATGTTGTCCGAGTCGCAGACATATCTCTTTTCTGCGCCGTGGTATGCACTGTTTCCGGGGCTGATGATTATTTTGATGGTGCTGGGGCTGTCGCTTCTGGCAGACAGGGGAGGGAAGTGATGCGGTGAAGCTTAGATATAATCTTTCTCTTTCTGAATTAATGGACTTTTTCTGTGATACAGGGCAGGGGCATCAGGGATTTTCTGCCGGGGAAGTAAAGGCAGCGGAAAAACGGCTGGGGGTTTCGCTGCCTTTTATGTATCGGGATTTTTTGCTGACTTATGGAAAGGACCCGGTGACAACAAAGAACAACAAACTGCTTCCTCCAAATGAACTCTATTTAAGATGTGACGGTGAAGAGGAGTACCTCATTCTATGGCATGGAAATCCGTTTGTGTGGATTGCGGGCTATCTGAAAAAGGACCTTGTGGATGTGGTTCCAGATCCGCCGGTTTTTCTCTGCTTTTGTGAGGATGAGGAACCAGGTTCATTTACGAAATGTGCAGATGATGCGGAGGCGTTTTTGTTGATCATGCTCCGCGATGCTGCCTGCGGATGGCACGGCGGAGAACGGTTGAAAAAGCGGGCGGAAATCGAGCGTGTTCTTTCCAATGCAGGTATCGATCAAAGACGTCTGCAAATACCAGATCGAAGCGGTACTTGTCTGGATGGTGAACGTCTGTATTTCTATTGCGAGTCAGGCAGCAGCAGAGAACTTCGCATTGCATACCGCGCCGTGCCAGAGCGCAAGGCGGCAGAGCATCTTTGTGAAGCTGTGGAAACCAAGGCGAAGCAGAGTCCAAAAGCGATAGAATCCAGTGGTGTTCCGCCTGCGGTTGTGTTTTCTTTTGGGGGAGACAGCTGGCTGAACTATGAGCCGCGCCGCGCTGTTTCCAAGTATTATGAATCAAAAGCGCAGGAGATGCGTCCGAAGCCTCAGGACGGGATTGCGCTTCACCCGTGGATTGCATGGATGATTCAGAGGAACTTTAACCATAAACCACTGACAGCTTATGACTGGAGCAAGGACATTGCCCCATAGGCGCGAACTTAAGCAAAAAATGTACAAAAATCGGGATTCTGGATAGA
>CAMWJQ010000030.1 GCA_947174615.1 uncultured Lachnospiraceae bacterium | reverse complement strand
GCCTTGCGCAGCCGAAAATCTATGACATCATCCATACAGGAGATATCAAACTGCTGTTTGTATAGCAGCTGTAAATGTCCCATGCTCAGATGAAGCTGCCGCGCCATTTCACGGACACTCCACGGAAACTGCGGCGTGTTGGAGATCTGACGCCGCAGCATCAGCAGTTCATGATCGTGGGAGGAGGCTGCGTGATGCAGTACATCATCACGCAGCTTTAAGAATAAAATGCGCAGCAGATAAGAGATCGTCGGATTGTCGTTGGCATTGGTCTGTACTGCGGCATCTTCTGCCTTGGCATAGTGGCAGGTTCGGGAGGTTCCTGTCCACAGCGAAGTCTCCCATGTGAGCAGCTGCATGAGATTATGACAATACTCGGGGTCGGAGATTTGAAATGGGTAAGTCGTCAGGGGAAAATTCTTGACAAAGGCTTCATCCGACGAGAAGCGGACCCAGTCGTCACTGTAATATTCTGTACACGCACTGTACCAGATGGGGGTGTGCGGCGGGTAGAGCATGGCGCAGTGCGCCGGGTATTCGTCAATCACCGCATTGATGCAGAAGCGGGCAGGTGTGTGGGTAATCAGCAGCAAATAGCAGTCATAGCCCTCTGCGATATCAAAGACAAAATCCGCATTGTGCTGTGCATCGTATCCGGTGAAATGAATATAGTTCATAAAAATAACCATGCCTTTCTCTCAATCTGCGAACTTTGGACCGCAGGTACAAATTCGCGTGTGAAAAATTTTTTTATCACACTTCCAAACATGCCGCTTCAGCGGCACATGGGGCGTGAATATGATTTTATCCTGTAAACTGCTGCCCGAAATCAGATATTGCAATGAGTATAACAGATTTTATACAAAAAAACAATCGGAGGATACATCAAAAAGTTGTGAGTAAACATCATTGTTATAAAACATCGTGCAATCTATAATGAAAAGTACAGGAATCTGACATTTTCAATCAAGAATGAGGAGGAACACAGGATGGAACTGGTCCAGAATAAAGAATTGACAGCAAAATACCGCAGGCGCGCCGAGGAGCTTGTCGCGCAGATGACATTGGAGGAAAAGGTAGGGCAGACAATGCATAGTTCGCCGGCGATCGAGCGGCTTGGCATTAAGGCGTATAATTGGTGGAATGAGGCGCTGCACGGCGTGGCGCGCGCGGGCACAGCGACCGTTTTCCCGCAGGCGATTGGCATGGCGGCTGTGTTTGACGAGGAGCTGATGGAGCAGGTTGGCGATGCGGTTTCTACAGAGGCGCGCGCAAAGTTTGTCATGCAGCAGGAGGGACAGGATGAGGATATTTATAAAGGGCTGACATTCTGGGCGCCCAATGTCAATATTTTCCGCGATCCGCGCTGGGGAAGGGGGCATGAGACGTTCGGTGAGGACCCCTATCTCACCAGCAGGCTTGGTGTGCGTTATATCATGGGATTGCAGGGGCATGACGATACCTATCTCAAGACGGCGGCATGCGCCAAGCATTTTGCAGTGCACAGCGGTCCGGAGGATGTGCGCCACAGCTTTGATGCGCGTGTGAGTGAACAGGATTTGCGGGAGACGTATCTGCCGGCATTTCAGGCATGTGTGCAGGAAGCGGGCGTGGAGACGGTGATGGGTGCATACAACCGCACAAACGGGGAACCCTGCTGCGGAAGCGGACGCCTTCTGATAGATATTTTGCGAAAGGAATGGGGATTTGACGGTCATGTGACTTCGGACTGCTGGGCGATTAAGGACTTTCATGAGCAGCATTGTGTGACGGCAACGCCTGTAGAATCGGTCTCTCTTGCGATGAACAGCGGGTGTGACTTAAACTGTGGTTCTTTATTTTTGTATCTGGAACAGGCAGTGAAGGAAGGGCTGGTGGATGAGAAACGATTGGATGAGGCAGTGGTGAATTTATTTACATCGCGCATGAAGCTGGGGGTTTTTGATGAAAAGGGTGAGAATCCGTATGATAAGATTCCTTATACGGTTGTGGATTCGCCAAAGATGCGCAGGCTGAATGAGCAGGTTGCAGAGCGCTGTGTCGTGCTGCTCAAGAATGACAACCAGATACTTCCGTTACAAAAGGAAAAACTACATACCATCGGCGTGATCGGACCAAACGCGGACAACCGCAGGGCGTTGGTTGGAAATTATGAGGGAACGGCGTCGCGCTATGTGACCGTGCTTGAGGGGATTCAGGACTATGTCGGGGACGAGGTGCGTGTTCTTTATTCGGAAGGCTGTCATCTGTACAAAGACAGGACAAGCGGGCTTGCGCAGGCAAATGACCGTGCCTCGGAGGTGCGCGGTGTGTGCAGGGAAAGTGATGTCATTATCGCGGTGATGGGGCTGGATGCCTCGCTTGAGGGCGAGGAGGGAGACACCGGAAATGAGTATGGGAGCGGTGATAAGCCGACCTTAAATCTTCCCGGGCTTCAGCAGGATATCTTAAAGATTGCGAAGGAGAGCGGGAAACCAGTGATTTTGGTGCTTTTGACGGGAAGCGCGATGGCAGTGACATGGGAGGATGAACATCTTGATGCGATTCTGCAGGGCTGGTATCCGGGAGCGCAGGGCGGCGCGGCAATTGCCAGAATTTTGTTCGGGGAGGCAAATCCGGAGGGAAAGCTTCCGGTGACTTTTTACCGCTCGACAGAGGAACTTCCGGCATTTGAGGACTATTCCATGAAAGGAAGGACTTACCGCTATATGAAACAGAAGGCGCTGTATCCTTTTGGCTACGGGCTGTCCTACACAGCATATTCCTATGAGAATGCAGTGCTCGTATCTGATGAGATCTGCTCGGAGAAGGGTGTTGTCCTGCGGGCAGAGGTCAAAAATACCGGGGCGATGGACGGCACGGAAACCGTTCAAATCTATGTCGGTCTGGAGCGGGATGACGCGCCGAATCCGCAGCTAAAAAAGATTGTGAAGGTGGCGTTAAAGGCAGGTGAAACGAAGCAGATCGAGGCAGCGCTGCCAAAAGAAGCATTTATGCTCTATGATGAAAATGGGGAGCAAGTATTGTATCCGGGAACATATCATATTTATCTGGGTGGTTCACAGCCGGATGCGCGCAGCCTGGAGCTGACAAAGCAGCAAGTGTGCCATTTTATCGTAAGAAACTAAGAGGAATGCAGATGAATACTTTTAACCTATTTGAACAACAGGCAAAAGACAACAAGCTCGCGCAGTTATTGGTAGAGGATGAGGCATATGAGGGCATAAAGCGAATTGGCGGGCGCGTGGCATGTGATATCGGGCTGGTGACAGGCGTTGAGCCAGCGCTTATCACAGCGCCAAATCAGTGTAAAAGTGACAGAGTTGTCATTTTTGCTACGCTTGGAAAAAGCGCGATCTTGAAGGCGCTTGAGGCATCGGGCAGATGGAGCAGTGCACAGCTTCAAGGAAAGAGGGAGGTATATCAGATACAGGTTGTGCGAGCCCCTTTTTCGGAGATGCCGTCTGTGAAGGAGGCATTGGTGATCGCGGGGAGTGACAAGCGGGGAACTATCTATGGTATGTTCCGCTTATCAGAGTTGTGCGGCGTATCTCCATTAGTCTACTGGGGAGATGTGTCTCCGGAGAAAAAGGACATGGTTTTAGTGTCTGTCGGGGACGGGATCGTTTCAAGAGAGCCTTCTGTAAAATACCGCGGCTTTTTTATCAATGATGAGTGGCCCGCTTTTGGAAACTGGTGTATGGAGACGTTTGGCGGGGTCAACGCCAAGGCGTATGAGGAGATTTTTATATTGCTGCTGCGGCTCAAGGGCAATTATCTCTGGCCTGCTATGTGGGATTCTGTTTTTTCAGAGGAGGGACCTGGGCTTGCGAGCGCAGAGCTGGCAGATCTGTATGGTGTAGTCATGGGGACATCGCACCACGAGCCGCTGTGCCGAGCCGGGGCAGAATGGCAGCGGATTTATTCGGAATACGGCGAGGACAACACATGGAGTTTTCTGTCAAACAAGGAGGCGATCACTCAATTTTGGAAGGACGGTATTCTGCGCAATAAGCCGTTTGAGAATTTGATTACGATTGGAATGCGGGGAGAGAGTGATTCCCTGCTGCTTCCAGAGGACGCAGGACTGGCGGACAATGTGCAGGTGATCAAGGACGCGATCCTGACACAGCACGCGCTTCTGCGTGAGAATATGGGCAAAGAGCTGAAAGATATTCCGAGGATGCTTGCCATCTACAAAGAGGTGGAGGACTATTACTATGGCGACGAGACCTGCGAGGGACTGCGGGGCTGGGAGGAGCTCGATGATGTGATCCTGCTGCTCTGCGAGGACAATTTTGGCAATACCAGAGGGCTGCCAACGGAGGAGGACCGCGCGCATCCCGGCGGCTATGGAATGTATTATCACTTTGACTATCACGGCGGACCGATCAGTTATGAGTGGCAGAACACGTCGCGCCTGACAAAGACGTGGGAGCAGATGACGCAGGCCTACGAGTATGGCGTGCGGGAGCTCTGGATTGTCAATGTGGGGGATGTGAAGGGCGCCGAGTATCCATTGTGTTATTTTATGGATTTGGCATATGATTATGAGACTTACAGCCAGCCTAATAAGACGGAGGCATATGTGAAAGCATGGATTGAACAGCAGTTTGGGAGCCGTCTTAGACGGGAAGATAAACAGGAATTATTTGTGCTTTTGGACGGTTTTACCAAGTGGAATGCAGCAAGGCGCCCAGAAGCGATGGCGCCGGACATCTATCATCCTTGTCATTTTCGGGAGGGAGAGCGCGTCTGGAATGCAGTGCATGAGCTGATGGAGACTGCACAGCGGCTTAGAGAACATATGCCAAAGGAATGTCTGGATGCGTACTGCAGTATGATTTATTACCCGGCGATGGCGTCGATGAATTTGATCTTGATGCACATTGAGGCTGGCTGGAATGCTTTTTATGCAAAGCAGGGCAGCATGGGAGCGAATGCTTTTGCTGTCAGTGTAAAGCGGCGCGCGGCGAAAGATCAGCAGTATGTGCGCGCTTATCATGCACTGGCTGGCGGCAAATGGAAGCATATGATGGATTCCGCGCATACAGGTTTTCGCAGCTGGGATGCCCACGATTGGACGTATCCTGCAGTGCAGGAGGTGATACCGCTTCCGATGGCAAAGATCATTGTGCGGTTTCGCGGCGGGGAAGCCTTTCATCTGGGGGAACATTGGCAGGACAGCAGCTATCCCGTCAATGATGATTTTACCAGACCAGATACAAAGGATGTGGTGATAGATCTTGGCAGCCGTGGAGATGTAGATTTTTCATATCGTATCGAGTGTGGAAAATCTTGGGTATGCTTCGACAAGACTGAGGGCAGCGTCGAGAGCTGTATACAGGGAATGGACAAGATCACAGTCACTTGTGACAAAACGAAATTAACAGACAGAGAACGTGCGCTGATTGAGATCTTTGTTTTATTTGTCAATGGAGAAAAAACAGTAGGGCGGCTTGAGCTTCTGGCGGAGGGAAATGCTGTGAATGCCGATTATACGGCGGGTGCATACATCGAAAAACAGGGGTATATCGCCATGAATGCAGATGGTTTTACTGAGAAAAGGGACGTGGGTGGGGAGGGCTTTCAAGTCCTTGCGCACCTTGGCAGAATGGGCGCTGCCGTGAAGGCTTTTCCTGTGACAAAATCATGGATTGGCATGGCAGAGGCACCTTATCTGAGATATACGTTTGTGGCAGAACACACGGCGGATTACGTCGTACAGTTTTATCTGTTATCCAGAAATCCTGTAGAAAAAGGAGCGCGCATGTGCCTTGCCTTTTCTGTCAATGAAGAGACGGCAAGAGTTCTTGATACCGTCTCGGATTCGTTCCATACAGATAGTGCGTGTGAGGAGTGGAGCCGCAGCGTGCTTGACAATATCCGTATCATAGAATCTGTTGTTTCTGCGAAAAAAGGAGTAAACCAGTTGTATTTCTATGCGGCGGATCCCGGGATTGTGCTGGAACGGATTGTTCTGCATCCTGCAAATACAATACTGCCGAATTCCTATCTGGGTCCGGTCGAGAGCTGGCGGATTACAGAAGAATGAAAAGGAGACATAAAAAATGACAGGACCAAAAGCGCCAAAAGATCCCACCCAAAAAAGGCAGGGATTCTACATTATGAGAAACAAGGAGATTTCCGGATCGGTGCAGCCGGACGGCACTGGAGTGCAGTTTATTTATCTGAATGACGGGCGCATGATATCAAGTGCGAAGATTGTAGGAAACATTACGGACAATGCGATGCTTGACCTGCTCTCGACGACAGAGGGGTTTCGGCAGCTGGTGCACAGCATCGGCATCAGCGTGGAGATGGACGGCACGGACAAGAAGACAGTGTTTGAATTGCAGATGTATGGGAAATCTGATATGTATGGTTCGGGCACGACGCTTCGCATGGAAATTTTGGCGGACGGCATGGAGCATACACTGAACCTGTCGGATTGTGAATGGTCGGACGATGATGACATTCCGGGACAGATTCGCTTTGTGTTCGACGAGCCGCAGAAGGACGGCACAGCAGCGCAGGCCCAGGCAACAGTGAAATTTTATCTGAACGACGGGTTTTCGGCGCCGGAGCCTGATGAGGAAGAGCGGGTTGACTTTGCGTGCGGCGCATATCAGGAAATGCTGCAAAAATCGCTCGTGCAGACCGGAGATAACGCGCGGTTAAAGACTGCGATCGAGCGGGCAAAGCAGGGCGAAGATATCACAATTGCATTTATCGGCGGTTCGATCACACAGGGCGCAGGCGCAGTGCCCATCAACACGAAGTGTTATGCATGGCAGACTTTTGAGGGGCTTTGCCGCCTTGCGGGAAAGGGCGTGGACGAGAACATTCACTATATCAAGGCTGGCGTGGGCGGAACACCTTCGGAGCTTGGCATGATACGCTATGAGCGCGACGTGTGCAGAGACGGCGCGGTGTCGCCGGATATCGTGGTGGTAGAGTTTGCGGTAAACGACGAGGGAGACGAGACGAAAGGCATCTGCTATGAATCGCTTGTCAGAAAGATTCTCGCGGCAGGGAACAAGCCCGCTGTCATACTGCTGTTTGCGGTGTTTGCAAACGACTGGAATCTGCAGGAGCGGCTTGCTGTTGTGGGAGAGCAGTATCATTTGCCGATGGTCAGCACGCGCGACTGCGTGGTGGATCAGTTTTATAAAATGGCGAACGAGGGCAGGGTCGTGACGAAAAACCAGTTCTTTTACGACTGTTTTCATCCAACAAACATCGGTCATAAGATTATGGCGGACGGTCTGTTATATATGATGCAGAAGGTGGACAGGAGTCCGATGGACGAGGACATATTAGATTTATCTTCTGTTCTGGCAGTGATCGGCGACACGTTTGAGCAGGTCTGGCTGTATGACCGGAGCAGCAAGGCGGATGCGGTAAAGATTTTATCGACCGGGGATTTCTCGGAGACGGATGAGGAACTGCAAGGCGTTGAGATGGACAGGGATCTGACGCAGACCAAACAGTTTCCTTATAACTGGAAGCATGTAAAGGGCGCGGTTCCTTTTGTGATGGAAGTTAACTGTACCAGCTTGGTGATGGTGAACAAAGATTCAGGCGCACCGAACGCGGGCTGTGCACAGGTGTTTGTGGATGGGGAGGCGGCGCTTCTCGCGGACCCGAAACAGAACGGCTGGACGCACTGCAATCCGCTGATCTGTTTTCAGAACAGAGAGCGCAGGACATGGCGCGTGGAGGTCAGAATGCAGCCGGGCGATGAGGACAAGGAGTTTACGATACTTGGATTTGGTGTTGTGAGCTGATGGGGCGATAGGAGTAAAAAAGTGAGTTTAGGGAATCAATTATGGAGACAGGACGCAGAGGTCAATCCGCTCACAGGGCTGGATTACCCGGACCCGGATGTAATACGGGTTAGCGACACTTATTACATGGTGACTACGACCATGCATTTTATGCCAGGCGGCGAGATTCTGCGCTCGTATGACCTGGTAAACTGGGAGCACGCGGCATTTGTGTATGACCGCCTGGACAGCACGCCCGCGCAGCAGCTTGAGCACGGCAAAAATATCTATGGCAAGGGTATGTGGGCAGCTTCCATGCGCTTTCACAGAAACCTGTTTTATGTGTGTTTCGCGGCAAATGACACAGGAAAGACGTATCTGTATACATCGGAATCCATCGCGGGACCGTGGAAAAAACAGTGCATCGAAGGGTTTTATCATGACGCTTCCCTTTTGTTTGATGAAGACAACGTATATATTGCATACGGAAATAAAGAGATATACATCACACAGCTTAACGAAGATTTGAGTGCGCCGCTTCCGGGCGGACTGCATCGTCTGGCAGTTTGTGATACGGGGCATCCCGGGCTGGGCTATGAGGGGACGCATTTTTACAAAATCAATCATAAATACTATCTGTTTTTGATACATTCCTTGCGGGACAGGTGGATGCGCACGGAAGCTTGTTTTGTGTCGGATGCCATAGACGGTGTGTTTGCTGGCGGGGACGTTCTGATCGATGACAGGGGATACTGCAATCAGGGAGTAGCGCAGGGAGGAATCGTGGACACGCCGGAGGGAGACTGGTATGCAGTGCTGTTTCAGGACCACGGCGCTGTCGGCAGAATCCCGGTGCTGGTGCCTGTCACTTGGGAGGCGGATTTTCCTGTCTTTGGGCAAAATGGGCGGATTCCTTCACAATTTAAACTGCCCCATGGAAAAGCGGAGTATTGTACTCAGCCGCTGGTGCAGAGTGATGATTTTAAGAAACCAATCAACCTTTCAAAAGAACTGGAGCGGGAGCGGTACGGATGTTATGGGCTCAAAAGTGTATGGCAGTTCAATCACGAGCCGGATCTGCGGTTTGTTCAGCAGGACGCGGAACAGGGCGTACTCTGGCTCACGGCTGGAAAAGTATGCCAGAATCTGCTGCAGGCGGGCAATATGCTGACACAGAGAATGTGCTATCCGCGGTGTGCGGGAGAGGTGGCAATAGACGCCGCTGCATTAAAGGAAGGCGATTATGCGGGAATCTGTGCCTTGCAGGGGTGTTATGGCATGATAGCCGTGACGCGCAGACAGAATGCCTTCTATATCGTGATGCGAAGCAGGGATGCAGACAATGATTCCTTGCAGGCAATGCCGGAGGAGGGCATTGAGGGGAGTGAATGGGAGGCAGTGCCAATCGGTCAGACGAGTATGGTGCGCTTAAAAGTTGAAGCTGAATTTGCGCAGATGCAGGATGAAGCGCGGTTTTTTTATAAAGTGTTTCATGATACAGATTATGGAGATGCAGCTCTATGTGATGGAGAATGCAGCGATCTCGAGGTCGGGGACATCCGCCGCAGGGATATCGGTCGTGGTGATAAAGGTATATGGAAACAGGCAGGCATTACACAGAAATTATATTTTAAGATGGATCATTTTACCGGATGCCGGTTTGGATTGTTCCTATATGCCACGGAGAATCTTGGCGGCAGGGCTGGATTTTCTGAATTTAGTTATTACACAGGCGTATAACAGCTTGATATTCGTATGTTAAGAAAGATTGAACAACAGGAGGAATGAGTATGAATGAAACAGGAGAACCAAAAGTGTGCAGACAGGCATTCAATCCGTATCTGCCCTCATGGGAGTATATTCCGGACGGGGAGCCCTATGTGTTTGGGGACAGAGTTTACATTTACGGTTCACACGATTTTTATAATGGATATGTATTTTGCATGGGGGATTATGTGTGCTGGTCGGCGCCGGTGGACAATCTGGCAGATTGGCGCTATGAAGGAGTGATTTATCCCAAAGATGCAGACCCGCTCAACAAGGACGGGAAAATGTGTCTCTATGCGCCAGATCTTACGATCGGACCAGACGGCAGATACTATCTGTATTATGTTTTGGACAAGGTGTGTGTCGTGTCGGTTGCGGTCTGCGATACACCGGCAGGGAAATACGAATTTTACGGATATGTGCATTACAGTGACAATACGCGCCTTGGGGAGCGGGAAGGCGACGAGCCGCAGTTTGATCCGGGTGTGTTGACAAGAGGGGACCAGACGTATCTCTACACGGGATTCTGCTCGCGTGGAGACCGATCGAGAAGCGGCGCTATGGTGACAGTGCTGGGACCGGACATGCTCACAGTAGTGCAGGCGCCAAAGATTGTCGTGCCGGGCTGTGAGTATGGCAAAAATACAGGGTTTGAGGGGCATGAGTACTTTGAGGCAGCCTCCATCCGTATGGTGGGAGAGAAATACTATTTTATTTATTCCTCTGTCGTGATGCATGAACTGTGCTATGCAGTCAGCGAAAAGCCGGACGAGGGATTTGTCTACGGCGGTGTCATTGTCAGCAATTGCGACCTGCATATAGACAGTTACAAGCCAGCGGACCGTCCAATGGCATACGGGGCAAACAATCATGGAAGCATCGTTGAGATTGGCGGCGCGTGGTACATTTTTTACCATCGTCACACAAACGGCACATGGTACAGCCGTCAGGGCTGTGCAGAAAAAATAGAACTGCTGCCGGACGGGACGATCCTGCAGGCAGAGATGACCTCCTGCGGATTGAATGGCGGACCGCTTGTGGGTAAGGGAGAGTATGGGGCATATCTTGCCTGCAGCCTGTTCACAGATACGCCGTCGATGTATGTGGGGGACGACCGTTTCCCGAAAATAATGCAGGATGGGCGCGACGGTGACGAGAATCCGGGATACATCGGCAATATGAAAGACTCCGCGACAGCAGGGTTTAAATATTTTGACTGTAAAAATGTGACAGCGATTGCCGTCAAGACACGCGGATACGCGGAGGGCTGTTTTGAAGTGCGGACGAGGTGGGATGGTGAGGCGCTTGCCAAAATCCCAGTCCACAGCGCAAATGTCTGGGAGGAATACAGCGCGCCGCTTGCGCTGGAGGACGGCGTACATGCGATTTATCTCACCTATCGGGGAAGCGGGAATGTGTCGCTGTTGTCGTTTTCATTGTAACTCCCTGCACGAAGGGATGCGTATCATCTTTGGGCATTTATGCTGCGGGCATAAATGCCTTTTAAGTGAATCTGTCAGAGTTTAGGAACGAAAAAACAGGGGCTGTCAGAAAATGCAGTTTGCCGGTAAGGTAAATTGTATTGGTTCTGATCGTCCCTGTTATATAATTGTTCCACAATTTCTGATGATAGATTACGAAATAAAGATCTGCCCATTAAGCGAAAGCTCGCTTAATTAAAGATCTGCAAACCAGGCGTCCAAACGATTGCCGCTGCAAGAAGGACCTGCAGAATCAGAATCGCCGGCATCCCATACACAAAATACCAGTGTTTTGTCTTATGATGGAACGTCCGCATTCCGATCAGGCAGCCAGCGCTTCCGCCGATCAGGGCGATGAGAAAGAGCGTCGATTCCCGGATGCGCCATCGTTTTTTGACGGCTCTGCGTTTGTCAATGCCCATTATGGCAAAACCCGTCAGGTTGATGACTGCCAGATAAAACGCAATCCCATACTCAAGTATCACTTTTCATTTTCCTGCATCTTCATCGCACGAACCTTGCTTGACAGACCAAAGAGGTTGATAAAGCCCTCGGCGTCATGGTGGTCATACAAGTCGCCGGTCGTAAAGGAAGCGATGCTTTCGTTGTACAAAGAATACGGGCTTGTCTCGCCAGCTTTGATGATATTGCCTTTGTAGAGCTTGAATTTCACTTCG
Source organism: uncultured Lachnospiraceae bacterium (assembly GCA_947174615.1). Lineage (GTDB taxonomy): Bacteria > Bacillota > Clostridia > Lachnospirales > Lachnospiraceae > COE1. The sequence continues at coordinate 5,059 of CAMWJQ010000030.1, read as the reverse complement.
CCTGTCACATACTCCTGTGTCTTTTCGATAAATGCCTGAATCGCCTCGCGCTTCGGTGTAAACCATTTTCCTTCATACACTGTGTCGGCAAATTTGTTGCCCATCTCTTTCTTTAAAGTGTATGTATCGCGGTCGAGAATCAGCTCCTCGAGCTGCTGGTGTGCCTCCATGAGGATTGTTCCGCCCGGTGTCTCATAGACGCCGCGGGATTTCATGCCGACAACACGGTTCTCAACGATATCCACAATGCCAATGCCATGCTTTCCGCCGAGCCTGTTTAACTCGCGGATAATATCAGAAACTTTCATTTCTTTTCCGTTTACGGACGTTGGAATCCCTTTCTCAAATGTCATCGTCACATATTCGCCTTCTTCGGGCGCCTTTTCCGGTGTAGTGCCAAGAACAAGCAGATGATCGTAGTTTGGTTCATTTGCGGGGTCCTCCAGTTCAAGTCCCTCATGGCTGATGTGCCAGATATTTCTGTCGCGGCTGTAGGAGCTGTCAGCAGAGAACGGAAGATGGATGCCATGCGCCTTGCAGTATTCAATCTCAGACTCGCGGGAATCCATTGTCCACTTGTCGTTTCTCCATGCGGCGATAATCTTGATGTCGGGAGCAAGCGCCTTGATGCCAAGCTCGAAACGAATCTGATCATTGCCCTTGCCGGTAGCGCCGTGGCAGATGGCAGTAGCGCCTTCTTTTCTGGCGATTTCTACAAGTCTCTTTGCGATCAGAGGTCTTGCCATCGAAGTGCCCAGAAGGTATTTATTTTCATAGATGGCATTTGCCTGCACACAGGGAACGATATACTCGTCGCAAAATTCTTCGATCACATTTTCAATGTACAGCTTCTCCGCACCGCAGGATTTCGCGCGCTCCTCAAGTCCGTCAAGCTCCTCCTCCTGTCCGCAGTCAACACAGACACAGATGACCTCATAGTCAAAGTTTTCCTTTAACCACGGAATGATTGCAGTGGTATCCAGACCACCAGAATAGGCAAGTACTACTTTTTCTTTCATAATGATGTATTCTCCTTTTTGTATAAATTAGCATAAAAATTAGAGCCATTAAATACGCTACTGCTACTATACATCATTGTACGGTATAAATCAAGTGTAAATTTATACAGTTTTGGGTTGACAAATAGGAATAAAAGTGTAAAATATAGAAAAACAAATGAATAATATTCGCTTATAAATGTATAAAAATGCATACATGCATATGATATGCGATGTTTTAGGAATCAGATGGTAAGGGGAGCGTACAGGAATTGTCTGTTATTTTGATTGAACGAAACGCCATAGTAATGATATACTTATTTCGAAATACTTATTTTGGAATGTTTATCAAGACAGGGATCAAGGTCACAATCAGGATGTACACGGAAGTTTATCTAAACGAGCCAGGAACAATTCTGTATCTTGAAGCGATCGGAGACAAAGGGAGGAATGCATATGGAAAAACAACAATTTCAACTAAGTATCGCAGGCTTGGGAATTATTTTGGCGAAAATGGTTGTATTTCTTCCTATAATAAATTATTATGGTAAAGTGGTCATGTGGTCTGCAATGGAGATTTCAGTGCGCACATTCATGACAAGGTTTTTTGAAAGAGAGAGGATACATTTCAATATGGTTAGATTGATGACAGTTGAGGATTACGGGCAGGTGCGTGCATTGTGGATGACAATCAAGGGGTTTGCCATCCGAAGTATTGATGATTCGCGGGAGGGCGTGGAGCGTTTTCTGCGCAGAAACCCCACGACAAGTGTGGTCGCGGTGGAGGACGGCTCTGTGGTAGGAGCAATTCTGTGCGGACATGACGGCAGGCGCGGCTGTCTGTATCATGTGTGCGTCAATCCGGCGTACCGCAGACGCGGCATTGGCAAAGCGATGGTGGTATTCTGCATGGATGCCCTCAAGAAAGAAAATATCAATAAAGTGAGCCTGATTGCATTTACCAGGAATGATGTCGGGAACGCGTTCTGGCACAGCGTCGGCTGGAAACAGCGCGAGGATTTGAACTATTACGACTTTGTGCTCAACGATGAAAATATTGAGGCGTTTAATCAGTAAGATTGAGTTTAGTGCAATATTTTTTAATTCCTCAAATACTTTGCCGATGCAAAGATTTATTCTTTAACAGTTCCTTAGTATACGAGGATTAAGAAAAGGTTGTATTCGTAAAGATTAGTTTTTCAGGAGGAACGAATATGAAACAGATACAGGGCGGTGTGACTGCCGCAAAGGGATTTGAGGCAGCAGGCACTGCGGCGAATATCAAATACAAGGACAGGATGGACATGGCGCTGATTTACAGTACCGCGCCGTGCAGGGTGGCAGGAACGTTCACAACCAATGTGGTGAAAGCGGCGCCTGTCATGTGGGACAAGGAGATTGTGGAGAACAGCCCCTGCGCGCAGGCAGTTGTTGTCAATGCCGGAATTGCAAATGCATGTACAGGAAAGCAGGGGATGGACTACTGCCGCGAGGAGGCGCAGACTGCGTCAGGTCTTTTGCAGATTCCTGAAAATGCAGTGCTTGTCGGTTCGACCGGCGTGATTGGCATGCAGCTTCCGATGGAGCGCATCAATGAGGGGATAAAAAAGCTTGCAGCGGCAAAGGATGGCTCTATTGAGGCGGGAACAACGGCTTCGAAGGCAATCATGACGACTGATACGGTCAACAAGGAAATTGCGGTTGTATTAGAGCTTGGGGGAAAGACGGTGACGATCGGCGGCATGAGCAAAGGTTCTGGTATGATTCATCCCAATATGTGCACGATGCTTGCCTATATCACAACCGATGCGGCAATCAGCAAGCCGCTTTTGCAGGAGGCGCTGAGCAGCAGTATTATTGATTCCTATAATATGATATCCGTCGATGGGGATACTTCGACAAACGACACCTGTCTTTTATTGGCAAACGGTCTTGCCGGAAATATAGAAATTGTAGAAAAAGGCGCTGATTATGACGCCTTTTGCGAGGCGCTCAATTTTGTCAATACCTATCTTGCAAAAAAGATGGCAGGGGATGGCGAGGGCGCGACGGCGCTGTTCGAGACGACAGTCCTAAACGCAGCAACAAAGCAGGAAGCGCGCATTCTGGCGAAGTCAGTGATTGGTTCAAGTCTGTGTAAGGCGGCAATCTACGGGCATGATGCGAATTTTGGCAGGTTTCTGTGTGCGCTGGGCTACTCCGGCGTGGATTTTGACCCGGAGAAGGTGGCGCTTTATTTCGAGAGTAAGGCAGGAAGGATGCTGATTTACAAGGATGGCGCCGCGGCAGATTACAGTGAGGAGGAAGCGACAAAGATTTTGTCGGAGCCGGAAGTGACCGTGCTGGTCGATATGAAAATGGGAACAGAGTCGGCAACGGCGTGGGGATGCGATTTGACATATGATTATGTGAAAATCAATGCGGACTACAGAAGTTAATATATCATCAGAGATTTTGCATGAATGGATGATTATAAGAATAAGAAATGGATCGGAAAAGGAGCAGGGGAATTAAATGAACGAGCAGGATATGAACAAGGTGCTGTCAAAGGCGGAGGTGCTGATTGAGGCGCTTCCCTACATACAGAAGTTTAACAGGAAATATATTGTCGTAAAATACGGCGGAAGTGCGATGAGCAACGAGGAACTGCAAAAGAATGTCATCAAGGATGTGACGCTCTTAAAGCTGGTCGGTTTTAAACCGATTATCGTGCACGGCGGCGGCAAGGAAATCAGCCGATGGGTGGAGAAGATCGGCATGGAGGCACAGTTTGTCAAAGGTCTGCGTGTCACGGACAGCGCCACAATGGAGATTGCAGAGATGGTGCTGAACAAGGTCAACAAGAGTCTTGTGACGATGGTGCAGGAGCTTGGTGTGAAGGCGGTCGGCGTCAGCGGCAAGGACGGCGGACTGTTAAAAGTAGAAAAGAAATATGCAGACGGGCAGGACATTGGTTTTGTGGGTGATATCAAGGAAGTCAACCCCAAGGTGCTGTTTGACTTAATTGAAAAGGATTTTCTGCCCATTGTGGCGCCCATTGGTCTTGACGATCATTTTCAGACGTATAATATCAATGCGGACGATGCGGCGTGTGCGATTGCAAAGGCAGTTGGTGCGGAGAAGCTCGCCTTTTTGACGGATATCGAGGGTCTGTACAAGGATATCCATGACAAGTCGTCGTTTATATCAAGGCTTACAGCGACGCAGGCGGAGACGCTGATTGAGGATGGCTTGATCGGCGGCGGCATGCTGCCAAAACTTGGAAACTGTACCAGTGCAATCAGGAATGGTGTCAACCGCGTGCATATTCTTGACGGGCGGATTCCGCACTGCCTGCTTTTGGAAATCTTCACCAGAAATGGTATTGGTACAGCGATTGTCAAGGATGAGGACTTGGAGCATATGGATACAGAATAGAATAAACGGAGGACATCGTATCATGAATATGAAGGAATATATTGACGAAGCAGAGGCGGCGCTGCTTCACACGTACAACCGTTACCAGATTGTATGGGAGAAGGGGGACGGGATGTACATGTATGATATCGAGGGCAGGAGATACCTTGATTTTGTGGCAGGTATCGCAGTGTTTGCGCTCGGCTACAACAATAAGGCATACAATGATGCATTGAAGGCACAGATTGACAAGGTGATTCACACGTCAAATTATTATTATAATATTCCTGCAATTGAGGCGGCGAAGAAACTCAAAAAGATATCCGGCATGGACAGAATCTTTTTTACCAACAGCGGCGCAGAGGCGGTTGAGGGGGCGCTGAAAGCGGCGCGCAAGTATGCTTTTTTGAGAGACGGGCATACAGACCATGAGATAATTGCGATGAATCATTCTTTTCATGGAAGGACGATGGGGGCGCTGTCTGTGACGGGGAATCCGCACTACAGGGAGGCGTTTGAGCCGCTGATTGGCAAGATTCGATTTGCCGATTTCAATGATTTTGAGCGTGTTAAGGCGCAGGTGACTGACAGGACATGTGCGATTATCTTTGAGACGGTTCAGGGCGAGGGCGGCATCTATCCGGCAGCAGAGTCGTTTATGAGAC